>DASUHB010000027.1 GCA_036273715.1 Gemmatimonadaceae bacterium | reverse complement strand
GTTGATGTGCCGGTTCGTCAGCTCGATCTCGAACTGCATGTCACCAGCGGCGGGGTCGAAGCCGAGGCGCAGCGTGTCGACGTAGCTGGCATCGACTCCGGTGCGGTCGTCGAGCCACGTCTTGCCGCGCTTGGGTGCCTTGCCGTCCTCACCGCGTGGCTGCGCGTGGCGGTAGCACAGCAGGCCGTTCGCCCTGTCGGGGAGCCGCTCACACCGCTTCCCGTTAGGCCGCAGCGCGCCGCAAAGCCGCTGCCCTTGGTCGTTGTACAGCGGCTCGGTGTCTTGCTCCGTGGCGCTCATGGGTCAGTCGTCGACGACCTGCAGGTCGACGCCCTGCTTCGCGGCCTGTTCCTTCGCCGCCATGTACTTCCGCATGTCCTTCGCCTCGCTGCGCTTGATGGTGACCGGCGTCTTGCCCGACTCACCGCCACGCGTCGCGAAGCTCGGCTCCTCGTTCGGCAGGATGACCATCTCGGCGCCTAACGACGCGCACTCGGCCTCGGCGGCCTTGTACGCCTGTGGTGCGCGGACGTCGGCCCGGGTGTAGAACCGCGCCTTGTTCTCTTTGACGAGTCTCAGGCGATACGCCGCGGCGGGTTCGCCTGCGTTCGGCGGGAACTGCTCGTGGAGCGCTTCCAGTGGTGTCTTCATGGTTAGAGTCCCTCCCGTGATAGTGCCTCTTCTTCGAGCGACGGCAACCCGGCCGAGGCGTATTGCGGGTTTGCCCCCGCGCTCGGCCAACCCGCCAAGCCTTCAGGCGAGCAGGAAAGCACGTTCGCGGCAAGCCACAGCGGGAGCACGTGGTGGTTGCCTAACCGGTCGGGGTACGGGAGCCCCAATTGCTTGCTGAGCGACACCGTCTGGAGGCCTAACGCGGCAACCTGATTGACGGCGTCGACGAGGTCGGCCATCGCCAACTGGGCGGCCTGGGCGGCTTCGCGGCGCTTCGCGACGACGACGTCGAGCTGGTCGCGGATCGCGCTGTGCCGAGCAGCCGAGGCGTCTAACCGGGCGTTCTCGATCGCCTCGGCGTAGACCGGCAACGCGGCCTCGAGCCCGGTGATCTCGTCGCGGCAGTCCGCCAGGTCGCGTTTGATCGGCGACGTGTCGATCCCCTCGGACATCGCTAGCCCGAGTCGGCGGGTGATCGTGGTCTCGCGGTCGCGGGCCTGAGAACTTCCTCGACCAGCTCTGCCGATTGATCGGCGTCGAGCGCTACACGCAGCACGAGCTCCGGCACACCTTCGTGACCCACGCGGTTCGGCTCATGCCCGGCGGTATGCCGATCCGGCCGGGTGAGGTGCGCGACTGGTCGGGACACGCCAGCGAGAAGGTGCAGGCGATCTACGATCACCAGCTCAATCGTGGTGTCGTGAAGCTAGGCGAACACGTCGAGTATCGGATCGAGGACTTCCTCGACGACCCGGCCGTGATGGCGCGGTACCAGCGCGTGCGCGACGAGTGCATGCCCTGGTGCCTCACGGCTGCTGCTCGTGCTGCCGCCGAAAAAGGTACCTCTCGTGGTACCTCTCTTCGGGTCGTCGCGTAAGCCGTTGTAAGGCAACGCCGGTCGAGGCGCTCCGGCCCACGACGTACGGCGCCGAAATGTATAGGAGGGAAACGTCGGGCGGGATTACCGGATGGCGATGCGAAATGTGAAGGACGTTCATCGGCCGAATTCGTTCGATTCGCCGTGCAAGGATGTGCTCTCTTCAACCCCGCATGTGGCTTTACCTTGGCCACAATTGATCGTCTTCGCCTCGTAGGCCGTTAGCGAACGGACTGGCAGCGCGGCATAGCGGCGTTTGCCGAGTACACAAGCGTGAGATCGGGAGCGGCAGTGCGCGGGCAGTGAGGGGTTGCAATTCACCATGCAGGTTGCAATTCGCTACCGCAAACCCACCCACAAAGCTTCGAATGCGCTGCACAACTCGTTATAGCACAGCAACTTAGCAAAATGGTCGAAGCTGGCACCTCCCCTGCTTAACTCCCTGGCCGAACCCACGCTGTCACCGAATCGCGAGGTCGCTCGCGAACAACTGATCCCGGAGGATCACTCTCATGCGTTTCACCGGAAAGAAGGGCTTCACGCTGATCGAGCTGCTGATCGTTGTGGTCATCATCGGCATCCTCGCGGCGATCGCGATTCCGAAGTTCGCGAGCACGAAGGAGAAGGCGTACATCGCCTCGATGAAGTCGGACCTCAAGAACTTGGCGACGTCGGAAGAGGCTTATTACTCCGATAAGAACACGTACTCGACCGACACGACCGCGTTGAACTTCAACACCTCGACCGGCAACTCGTTGACGATCGACGACGCGACGACCACGGGTTGGAAGGCGACGATGACCAACGCCCGCGTGACCAGCATCACGAGCTGCAAGATCGGCACGGGCACGGACACGACCGGTATCGGCGTCGACGGCGTGGTGGTCTGCAACTAAGGTTAGGCTTTCAGCATGAGAGAACGGGCCAGGCGAAAAGCCTGGCCCGTTTTCTTTTGCGTTCGACCATCACGGCGGTCCCCGCGTGTGGCGCGCCGTCAGCGCGTTAGTCACGCGTTCCACCGTCGCATCGTTTGGCGTGACGAGAATGGCAATCAGATTGCCTGACAGGATGTAATGCGGCGTGTCGAGCGTCGGCATGCCGTGCAGCGTGGTATCGAGGCCTGCCGCGTCGCGAACGCGGGCGCCGCGGCCGGGGTAGATGAACACCGTGAGCGTGCCCTGTCCGAGGTGCAGTACGTGACCCGTCTGGTGCAGGCCGGGCTGTCGCACTGTCTCGCCCGAGTCCGTAAGGCCCAGACCCGCCTCTCGCACGCGGCGGATGATTTCCGGAACCGACCACGCGTCGCGAGCCAACGCTGCGCTGTCAGCAGGTGAGAGCGCCGCTGCCGACGGCGCGCGCGCCGCGTGCGCTGATGCGTCGCCGGCGCGCTGACACGCCACGACCAGGATCGCGAGCGACATGACGCATGCTGTCTGCATTCGCACACGCAACGCGGAATCAGTCGTCTCGGACAATTCGAAGCGGGATCTCGAGATCGCGGGCCCGCTCGCGGGCCGATCGCTTGGTCGCGTCGAGCACCGTGCGCTCGACGGCAGCGCTATCCGCCGAAGGAAGGTACAAGAAGCCGCTGATGGTCCGCCCGTCTACCAGGTGCGCTTCTTCGGGTCGCCGCGTGAGGCTCACCGCAACGATCGGCACAGTGTCGCGCGCCGAGGGGAGCTGCCATTCCTGACGGGGCGCCGTCGCGAGCAAGTCGTAGTCACAGATCACAACATCAAACCGCGTGAGGCGTGACGCATCCATCCCCTCACGCAGACCGATCACCGACTCGCAGTCGATGCCGGCGCTCCGCATGATCGAGCAGATGTGCTCACCCAGATAGACGTGCCGCGAGATGCATACTGCGCGCATGATGCGGCAATATAGTGCCGACGGTCGTGACAATCGTTTCGGGTTGTGAAACAGATCCGACGCCGGTCTCAACAGCCGACGAGGCGGGCGCGCACGCCCGCCCGTCGGTCGCGAATTCCGCTACGATGCGTAGCAGTAGCTGCAGCCGTGTTCCTGCGCGCGATTCACGCCCCACACGCCGCTCGGCAGCAAGGTGAAGCCCGGTATGAGGCCGGCGGTCCACTCCTTCTTCGCGGTGTCCTTGTCGATACCGAGGGCGTCGGCGCGCATCCCGCTGTAAACAGTGAGTGCGACGTTGCAGCAGCCGAACGTCACGCCGCGGTCCATCAGTTTTGCGATGTCCATCCCCGGGAACATCAGCTCGCCTTCCTTGGCGTGGAAGAACGGATTCCGCTCGGCCGGCGCCTTTGTGGCCGGATCGTCGATCTTGAACGCCTCGCCGAGCTTGTACTTCTTCCAGATCGGATCGGTGAAGGCAAGCGCAATTCCCTCGTGGCGCATCACCACGACGGCGCTCAGGTCTTTGTCGTCCAGATTGCTCGAAGCCTTGTTGGTGTCGAGGAAGATCATCGCCCAGACGAGGGAGAGGCCGTGGTTCCAGCTCACGGCATCGTACATCTGGCGATGTTTGCCGTGAACGTCCGGCCACTTTTCGACGTCGGGCGCTGCCGCATCGACGGCGGCGTTCAGTCGTTGGGGCAAGGCGCCGCCCAAGCCTAACGCAATGGACGCGGCCGCAACCTTGCCCAGGAATTCGCGTCGGGGCGTGGCCGAGGATGAGTCGTCGATCATGTGCTGCCTCCTGAGTCGTGTTGAAGTCCCGAGAAGCGGTGGACGGCAGGTACTGCCTACGGCATTCATGGACCGCTAGTGTCGTGCGGTGTCCTTCGATGCGGCGGCACGCGTCCGGTATGCGGCATCGGGCGGAGCGCCTCCGTTAGGCCAATCGTTTTCCTTACCGGGAAAGTCCGGTCGGGGGCGCGACGTAATGTACGACGCGACGTCGAATGCCTGTTGATCGTCGAGCGATCCCGGCCGGTCGAACGGCATGTTGTACCTGATGAACGCCGCCGCCGTTCGCACGCGGCTCATCCCGGCTCCGATGTTGAACGACGCCTTGCCCCAGAGCGGCGGCGCGACCGTCGTGCCGCCTCCCGTGGCTCCGTGACAGCGCGCGCACTGGGCGCCGAACAGTGCGCGGCCGCGCGTCGTATCGCCGGCAAGCGGCGTGAGCTTCGCGAGCCCCTGCCCTTCGACGGCTGCGCCGACCGGAACGCCGCGCGACAACCAGGCGAAGTAGACGACGATGTCGCGCATGTCCGGGCTGCCCATCGGCAGCGCGCGTCCGTTCAGGCTGCGACGAAAGCAGTCGTTGATCCGATCTTCGATCGTGTACGCCTCACCGCTCCGCGCATTGTAGACCGGATAGCGCGCATAGACGCCGACGAATGGCGATGCGTGCGCGCGCCGGCCGTCGTCGAGATGACAGCTCACGCAGCGCAGGCCGCTTGGCGCGTACGCCGGCAGGCTGTCGCGCGTGGCAATAAGCAGCGCCTGGCCGCGCCGGATGGAGGCGCCTAACGCACCGGACGGAATCGCGCTGTCGCTGGGCGGCCGCATGGGGACCACATCACCGGCGGCGGGCGTCGGCGCTGCCGGCGCGCTCTTTTCCACGGCCGGCGGAGACGATCCGCGACACGCCAGGAGCGATGCCACCAACACCACCACGCAACCGGCGTGCAGATGACATGGACGGAGGAGGATGGGAAGGCGCATGCGACAGGGCTGGCGGGTACGTCACGGATTTCCCCCGCCACGCCGCGTGAGCAATCCGTGACAAACGTACTGCCGATCCTAGCGCGCCCAGAGAAGAAACGCCAGAGCATTTCGCGCGCAGGTCAACTGATTGCAGATACCACGCGCGCCTCGTCCTGCAGCGCACTCGCACGCGACGGCGACTCCCAACTGAACGTTCCCTGCGGGCCTGGCTCCCGGCCGAAATGGCCGTATGCGGCCGTCGGATAATAAATGGGCCGCAACAGCTCGAGATCGCGGATGATGGCGTACGGCGTGAGGTCGAAGGCCGAAGCAACGCGAGCCTCGAGCTCTGCGCGCGGGAGATCGGATGTGCCGAACGTCTCGACCATCACCGAGACAGGTCGTGCCACGCCGATCGCATAGGCCACCTGCACCTCGCAGCGCTCCGCCAGGCCGGCGGCGACGACGTTCTTCGCCACCCATCGGGCCGCGTACGCAGCGGAACGGTCGACTTTGGACGGGTCCTTCCCGCTGAATGCGCCCCCGCCGTGGCGCGCGGCGCCGCCATACGTGTCGACGATGATCTTGCGTCCCGTTAGGCCGGTATCGGTCGCCGGGCCACCTTCGGAGAAGGCGCCGCTCGGATTCACCAGCACCGTGTCGCGCCATCCCGTGGGCAGCATCGCCTCCGGAATCACTTCCGGAATGACGGTGGCAATGACGTAGTCGCGGATCGCCGCCTGCGTCACCGTCGGCGCGTGCTGAGTCGAGACGACGATGCGCGTCACGTCCGTTGGGCGGCCATCGCGATAGCGCACCGAGACCTGCGACTTCGCGTCGGGGCGGATCCACGACGCGTCGCCTGCCTTACGCCGCCGAGCAAGCTCCTCCACCAACCCGTGCGCATACGTGATGGCCGCCGGCATGAGGGAGGGCGTTTCGCTCGTCGCATAGCCGAACATCAATCCCTGGTCGCCGGCTCCCTGTTGGTCCGCCGCGGTTTTCTTGTCGACCGCGGAGCCGATTTCGTTCGACTGCGGCTGCAGGCGGACGTCGATGCGGGCGCTCTCGTGCCCGAATCGATCGTCGAAGCCGTCGTAGCCGGTGTCCCGAATGACCTGTCGCGCCAAGCGTTCCACTTCATCGCGGCTCACGGCTTCCGCACAGCGCGTTTCGCCCGCGATGCACACGAAGTTATGCGTCACGAGGACTTCACACGCGACACGCGAGCGCGGGTCACGCGCGAGGTGGAGGTCGAGCACGGCATCGCTGATGCGATCGGCGAGCTTGTCCGGATGACCCTCGGACACGGACTCGCTGGAGAACACGAAAGAATCGGAACGGGCGGGCGTCATGAAGTGGCTCCTCTTGTGTGCAACCCCGCCACCGTGCGCGAAAACAACTCAGCCCGGTGGGCGGATACCGCCCCCGGGCTGTTTGACCATCAGGTGAGCGGTTTAGCGGAATTTTTTACGCGGCCGCAATCGCTTCAAATCGCCGCGGAATTGTCCCTTCAAGTTGGCCGGGCACCAGCACGATGTCAACGTGTCAGCGGCAATCGAACGCGAAATACGCTTCCCTGCCCGAGCGTACTCTCGACGCCGAGCGACCCGCCGAGCAACGCCAAGAGCTGACGCGAAACACTGAGACCAAGTCCGGTGCCGCCGGTGCTGCGCGTCGACAGCCGCTCGATCTGGCTGAACGGTTCAAAGATGTGACCGAGATGTTCGGGAGCGATGCCAATGCCGGTATCGCGGACGTCGATCACGACTTCGTTGTCCAAGGCACGGGTGGACACGGCGACCTGTCCGCGCTCAGTGAACTTGATCGCATTCGACAACAGGTTGACGAGCACCTGCTGCAGCTTCGTGCAATCCGTGGTGGTTGAAAGGTCCTGTCCGCCGAGTGCCGGCACGGGCTCCACGATCACGGGCAGTGATTTAGCTGCAGCCAGCGGCGCGACCAAGGCAGCGGCTGCATCGACAACAGTTGCAAGACGCACGGGCTCGAGCTTCACGCTCTCGCGGCCCGCCTCGAGTCTCGAGAACGTGAGCAACTCGTCGATGAGAGCGAGGAGGTGAGACGCGCTCGCCTCGATGCGCGACAGATGCTGGCGCTGCAGCTCGGTCACCGGACCGCTGATGCCGTCGGCCAGCAGCTCCTGATAGCCGAGGATCGATGTGAGCGGCGTGCGCAGCTCGTGACTCATGACGGCGAGGAAGTCGCCCTTGGCGCGCATCGCGGACTCGGCGTCCAGTCGTGCGCGTTGCTCGGCGGAGAACAGGCGGGCGCGCTCCAGCGCCTGAGCGCACTGTGCGGCGAAGGCCAACAGCATTGCGCGCTCTTCGGGCGAAAACGAGCGACGTTCGGGAAAGTTGAAGCTGACGACGCCGCGGAGCCGCCCGCCAAACACGAGCGGCAGCCCAGCATACGCCGCCAGATGCACCTCACGAATGATCGGCGCAACGCGCGGGTAGTGTTGTTCCCATTCGGCGAACGAATCGAGGAAGACCGGCGCGGCGCGGCGAACGACGTCGCCACCGGGCGTGCCGGTATCGACGGGATAGCGCATCCACGAGCGGACGAGGTGCTCGGGATAGCCCATCCAACAGAGAACGCGAAACGTGCGATCATCGTCGTCGAGCAAGACGACATCGCCGGCCGCGGCGCCGAACGCCGGCAGCGCCTCACGCAACACGACAGCACCGACCTGTTCTTCGCTGAGCGTGCTCGAAAGCGCCGCCGTCAGATGTTGCAGGGTCGCTGCTTGAACCGCTGCGCGCCGAGCTATCGCGAGGAGCTGGACAGGGTCGTCGCTGTACTCGTCCATGGCTATCGGATCACCTCGATCCGATTCCCTGCGCTGCCGACACGCGGTCGGGACCGGCGTTGATGGCGATTTCCCCACATTCTGACCAAGAATATACCCTGCGTGGCCGATAACGCATCGGTCGTACAATGCCTCGTGCTTTCCACGATACAGCGAAGTGGATAGCTTGCGCGCTCCTTCGACTGCTTCGGTGGCAAGAGACTCTCACGATCCGTACGCGGCGCTGCGCGTACGCGACTTCCGCCTGTTTCTGGCTGGTCGTGTGCTGTCGACGACCGGCCAGCAGATGTTGGACGTCGGCATTGGGTGGGAACTGTACGAGCGAACGCACTCCGCGCTGGCGCTCGGCCTTGTGGGGCTCGTGCTGGTGGTGCCGATCGTGGCGCTTGCGCTTCCATCGGGGCATCTGGCCGATCGCCGGGAACGGCGGGGCATCGTCCTGATCACGCAGCTGGTTCTGGCGGCGTGCTCGTTGGTTCTCGCGGCGTTGTCGTTCGAGCGCGGTCCGATCCCGCTGGTGTATGTGGCGTTGTTCATCATCGGCATCGCGCTGGCGTTCAACCGGCCGGCAACGGCGGCGATGCTGCCGCAGCTCGTGGCGCCGCAGGATTTTGCCAACGCCGTGACGTGGAACAGCAGCGGCTTTCAGATCGCGTCGGTGGTCGGTCCTGCGTTAGGCGGCGCGATCATCGGCATCCGGCGCCGTGCGGGCGCGGTGTACCTTGTGGATGCGGCGCTGGCGCTGGCGTTCTTCGTTTGCGCGTGGACCATTCGTGCGCGACGGGTGGATCAGACGGGCAAGTCGAAGGCCATGACCGTCTCGAATCTCGTGGCCGGCGTGGTGTACGTGTGGCGGACGAAGGTGATTCTGGCGGCGATCACGCTCGACCTGTTCGCGGTGCTCTTCGGCGGCGCCGCGACGCTGCTGCCGATTTTCGCGAAAGACATCTTGCACGTCGGACCCGCCGGGTTCGGATGGCTGCGCGCGGCGCCATCGATCGGGGCGTTCGTGATGGCGATCGCGATCACGCACCGTCCGCCGATGCGGCGCGCGGGGCGCAGCCTGCTGATGGCGGTGGCGGGGTTCGGCGCGGCGACGATCGGCTTCGGGTTGTCGCGATCGTTCGCGCTCTCGATGGGGCTCTTGCTGCTGGCGGGCGGGTTGGACAACATCAGCGTCGTCGTGCGCCACACGCTGGTCCAGCTGCGCACGCCGGATGCGATGCGGGGACGCGTATCGGCGGTGAACGGCGTGTTCATCGACACGTCGAACGAGTTAGGCGGATTCGAATCCGGGGTGACGGCGGCGTGGCTGGGACCCGTGATCTCGGTCGTCGCGGGCGGCGTCATCACGATTGTCGTGGTGCTGGCCGTGGCACGATTGTGGCCGGAGCTGCGCGAGATGGGCAATCTCGCCGCCGAAGACTGGGGACCGGAGCTCGAGGCGGGAAACGGCTAACGGGGAGGATGCATGCGGTTTCTCATCCGGCTGATCATCACCGCTGCGGCGCTGTGGGCGGCGACGCGCCTCATCATCGGCATCAGTTACGAGGGCGGTTGGCTCGGGCTGCTCGGCGTAGCGCTCGTGTTCGGGGTGTTGAACGCGATCGTGCGGCCGGTGCTCAAGTTCTTCACGTTCCCGCTGTTTCTGATCACGTTGGGCCTGTTCACGTTCGTCCTCAACGCGTTCATGCTCTGGCTCGCGAGTCCGGTGGCCGCTGCCTTCGGCTTGCGCTTCCATGTGCGCGGGTTCGCGGCGGCCTTCTGGGGCGCGCTGGTGGTCAGCATCGTGAGCTTCCTGCTCTCGCTGCTGGTTCCGGATCGGGAAACCGAGTAGGCGGTCAGGGGAACGCGGCGATGTCGACGGGGATGCCCCCGTTGGACGTGTGCGCGAGCCGGTGCGAATCGACGCCGATCTCTCTGCCTAACGCACGGTCGGCGAGCATCATCACCGCGCGCCACTCGACGCCGGGGCCCCGGAGCAGGCGGCCGAGCTCCTGGTAAACGTCGCGTGCAGCCGCGCGGTCGCCGACGCGGACGCCATAGGGCGGGTTCGTGACGATCCATCCCGGTTGGCGCGGCAGGGTGAGCGAGGACAACGGCTGCTGCGAGAAGCTGATGTCGGACGCGACGCCGGCGCGATCGGCGTTGTCACGGGCAGCGCCGATCGCGCCGGCGTCGCGGTCGGAGGCGTGGATCGCGGCCGGCGCCGTGGGCGACGCGGCGCCGAGCGCCGCGTCGACCATGCGGCGCCAGCGGGAAGCAGAGAATCCAGGCCACTGTTCGAAGGCGAAACGTCGTCGCGCGCCAGGCGGAATGCGCCGCGCGATGAGGGCCGCTTCGATCGGAATGGTGCCGGATCCGCAGAAGGGGTCGACGAGCGGCGCGCGTCCGTCCCATTCCGACGCGAGCAGCATCGCGGCCGCAAGCGTCTCGCGCATCGGCGCCTTGGCGGTTTGGAAGCGATAGCCGCGCCGGTGCAGCAGGTCGCCGGAGCTGTCCGCGCTCAGGAGACACGTGTCGTGGGCCACGCGCACGATGACTAACGCATGCGCCGCGTCGGCGTCGCCGGCCGTTTCGTCTTTCGCGGCGGCGCCGGCGAACGTTGCCCCCGGCACCCGCGCGGTGATGCTCGCGGCAACGCGCTCGGCGATGGCGGCGGTGTGATAGAGCCGCGACTTGTGCGCAGTCGCGCGGACGCGAACGGCGCACCGGGCGGGCAGGACCGTGTCCCACGGCAGGTCGCGGGCCCGCCGCTCGAGCTCGCCTAACGCACGGGCGCGAAAGGAGCCGAGGCGCACGACCACGCGGCTGGCGGTGCGGAGCCAGAGGTTCGCGCGCCACACGGCCTCGACACCGCCCCGAAAGGACACGCCGCCCGGTGTGATGTCGTGCGGCGTGAGGGACAGGCTTTCGAGCTCACGGGCCGCCAGGCGCTCGAGACCCGGCGCACAGATCGCGAACAGCTCGAACGGGGGCCGGGGCGCGTTAGCGGCGGGCACGAGCCGACGTGCGAGCCGGTCGAGCGCGGGGTGCGGCACCCGGCTTCGTCCGCGACACGGCATGCTTCCGTTTCCGCGTTTTCCCCGGCGCGCCGGGCGCCGCCGGCTGATCGAGGCTCCGCCACAGATACCAGCACGCAATGGTGCGGTGCGGCGCCCAGGCGGCGCCGATGGCGTGCACGCGGTCGCTGTTAGGCATTCGTCGCAGGCGATAGGCCAGCTGAATTGCCTTCCGGATGCCGAGGTCGAGGTCGGGGAGCACATCCGGGCGGCCCAACCGAAACATCAAGAACATGTGCGCGGTCCAACGGCCAATGCCTTTGACGCGGGTCAGCGCAGCGATCACCTCGTCATCGGCGAGCTCGTGGAGCCGGTCGATTGGGAGGTCGCCCGAGTGCACACGTTGCGCGAGGTCGCGCAGGTAGCCGATTTTCTGCCGGGACAGTCCTGCCGAACGGAGCTGTTCGTCGGTGGCGCTCAGCAGCGCTTCGGCCGACGGTTTGCCATCGAAGAGCGCGACGACGCGACCGTGAATGGTCGCGGCCGCTCGTCCCGACAGTTGTTGATACACGATGGCCCGCAGGACGTGGTCGAAGTGCGATCCGTCGCTGCGGGGAGCGAAGCGACAGGGGCCGACGTCGGCCATGACGCGCGCGAGCACGGGATCGCGCCGCAGGTGGGTGATAGCGTGGCGGTGCATGGGCAGAGAATTTATTCCTCGTTGGACATCCAGGTCGAGGCGCGCTGTCGTTGTGGCAAGGAACTTCGCGGCGCGATCGGGGCTAGTCAGCTAGATTCGAAATATGCATGCGCCTGCTATCATCATGTCGGGCGCACCACCACACGAACCCGGGATCCGCACATGCGAGTGAGAGACTACGCGGTGATCGCCGCGATTGCCGCCGCCACCGCGTGCGGTTCTTCGACCACGCAGCCGAAACGTGGCACGACGCCGTGTCCGAGTGGGGCGGTCAAGACGACGGCGACCCTGGATGTGGGCGGCGTCCAGGCGGTCACGAACCCGACGGCGCTCGACTGCGTCGCGTTAGCCACGACGAACGGCCAATCGGGCACGTTCCTGGTCGTAGCCGGCAACGCGGACACGGATCCGGATGTGATGGGATCGTACGACCTGGCGGTGACGGCGCCGACATCCGCGGACGTGGCGGCCGGCGACCGCCTGCGGTCCGCGGCGCTCCAATCGCCCGCGGCGGGCGGCATGTACAGCTCGATCGCCGAAGGCCGCATCCGGGCGATGGAACGGCGCGTGTTGCTGGAGAACGCCGGCGCGATGCGGGCGGCGTCGGCGTTCCTGCGCCGGAGCACGGGCCGCGTGCGCGCGGAGAGCGTGCCTAACGTCGGCGATACGTTGACCTTCAAGGTGCCCAACGCGAACGCGACGAACGCGTGCCAGACGTTCACGACGCAGCGCGCGGTCGTGAAGACGGTCGGCACGCACGGCATCATCGTGCAGGACGTGACGGCGCCGACGGGCGGCTTCAGCGCGGCGTCGTTCGATTCGATCGAGACGGAGTTCGATCAGATCATCTATCCGGCGGACACCAACCACTTCGGCAGTCCGTCGGACGTCGACAACAACGCGCACGTGTACCTGTTGTTCACGCCGCAGGTGAACGCGGCGACGAAGCGCGGCTCGAACAGCATCCTCGAGGGCTTCTTCTTCATCGGCGACCTGTTCCAGGTCAGCCAGTGCGCCGAGAGCAACCAATCGGAGTTGTTCTATCTGTTGACGCCGGACCCGACCGGCAAATTCAGCGACGTGCGGTCGACGTCGTCGGTGCGCCAGGACATTCGCGGAACGATCGCCCACGAATTCCAGCACATGATCAACGCGGGCGTCCGGTTGAGCACGGGCGCGCCGGACGAAGCCACGTGGCTCAACGAGGGATTGTCGCACTTCGCCGAGGAGCTGGTGGGCCGGGCGGAAGACAACTTCACGGACACCCAGAAACTCACCATTACCGACGTGGCGGATTTCCCGAGCCTGAACAACTTCAACGCGTTCTTCGGGCAGAACATGGCCCGCCTGCGCGAGTTCATGCTCAAGCCCGGTGCGTTAGGCGCAACGAGCGGCGATGCGGACACGTCGTTGGCGGTGCGCGGCGCGGCGTGGGCGCTGCTGCGGTACTCGGCGGACCACTATGGCGATGGGAACATCGCGGCGTTCACGCGTGCGTTGGTCGCGGGGCCCGACACGGGCGTGGCGAATCTGGTGGCGCGAACGGGCACGACGTTCGACTCGGTCACGGCCGGCTGGCTGCCGTCGCTCTACACGAGCGACGACAGCATCACGAACCTGCCGGCCCGATACACGTACCTGAGCTGGAACCTGCGCAGCATCGAAGCGGCGGTGAACCAGGGGCAGTTCCCGTTGGTGGCGGCGACGGTGTCGGCGGGGAACGCGGCGCCGGGCACGGTGGCATCGGCGGCGGCCAACTACTATGTGGTCGGGGTCCCGTCATCGGGCCCGATCGAGTTGGGCGAGCTCGCGCCTAACGGAGGACCGGTGACGTATCCGGGGGCGCGGCTTTACATCGTCCGATTGCAGTGACGGGTCGGCGCCTCGCGACCCGATGACCGGCGCACGGACGCAATGCGGCGGCTGATCAACTATTTCATTCGCGGGTTGGCCGTCACGGCGCCGCTCGCGCTGACGCTGTACGTGTGCTGGGACGTGTTTCACTGGGTCGATCAATGGCTCGGGCTGCCGATCCCCGGCGCCGGCTTCGCGATCACCGTCGCGCTGATCACGCTCATCGGGGTGCTCGCCTCGAGCCTGGTGGCGCGCGGCGCGGTATCGGCGATGGATCGCGCGCTGCAGCGGCTGCCGTTCGTGCGTCTGGTGTACGGATCGACGCGGGACTTCCTCAACGCCTTCGTCGGCGAGAAACGGCGCTTCAACAAGCCGGTGCTCCTCGCCATCGCTCCCGGCGACCAGGTCCACATGCTCGGCTTCGTGACCGCCGAATCGGTCGACGTCCTCGGCCTAACGGGATACGTCGCGGTGTACCTGCCGCAGTCGTATGGGTTCTCGGGCAACCTGCTGATCGTGCCGTCGACGCGCGTTCGGCCGTTGGCCGCGGACAGCGCGGATGTCCTGGCGTTCATTGTGTCGGGGGGCGTGTCAGGCTCCCTTAAGAGCGGACAGGGAAAGACACGAACGGACGCGGCGTGGACTTAGGGCGGACACAGAAGGACAAAAACGGACACGGGAAGGCGGACGCGGAAAGACAAGAACGGACACGGGAAGGCGGACAAGGAAAGACAAGAACGGACACGGCGCTAAGGCGGACACGGAAAGACAAGAACGGACACGGCGCGGGCCTAGCAGGCTGCGGAAATAGGGTGTGATGCAAGGTTGTCAATGGCCTGGCACTGCACAGTGTGAGCGCCGTAGCGGATGGGAAGGCCCGCGCGGGCACCGTTTTGCGGCGTTAGGCGAGCAGGTGAAGTGACCGCCCACAT
>DASUHB010000026.1 GCA_036273715.1 Gemmatimonadaceae bacterium | reverse complement strand
CCCTTGCCATGGGATGAGGGCTAGGCTGTTCGGAGCGCGCGTACTTAGGCAGCGAATTCTTGCGATAAATCGAGGAACCTCGCAGGATAAGCATGCAGCGTAAGGCACACTACAGCGCAACCATGCAGCATAGTGTAATAGTTATACGGCAGCCAAGCATTCATTGAACGCGGAGTACAACGTGGCATCTGACATTGATCCGCTTACGTTGAGTCCGGATGACTTCGAGGCGTACGTCGAGACCTGGTTTCGCTCGGCGGCGACGGGCATCTCCAACTGCGAGGTGTCGCGGCGCGAGGTTCTAATGGGCACCGACGGCAACTACGACATTGATGTTGTTGCCCGGTTCGAGGCGGCAGAATTGGCGTTCACGGTCCTCATCGAGTGCAAACGACACAGCAACCCGATAAAGCGGGATGTCATTCAAACCCTTCACTCGAAAATGCGCAGCGTCGGCGCTCAAAGGGGGCAGTCGTGAGCACCGCGGAGTTCCAGAGCGGAGCGATCGAGTACGCCAGGGTTCATGGAATAGCGCTCATTCATATGGTGCGCGGTCGAGAGGCGGTGATACAGAAGTCTTTGACGCCCGCGCCGTTTCCTGACTGGGCTCCCAAAGTCGTCGGGTTCATGCACACCGTCGGATAGGGTGGCCGCGAGCAAATGTCCCTCGTCGAACCAGACTACACGGATGACCTCCGTTCGGCACTATTTCCCCCTGCCGTATAACGAACGTTGAAGCAGTCGGGCGGTTGCGGTAGCTCGCTGCGCTCGCATTTCATGGGGCGCCCGCTGCTTAACTGAGGCGTTAGGCTACATCTCTGACTCAACTTGCTCATGAAGCTCCGCTACGATCTCACTGGTACCGGGTGGGCTGATTGCACTATTGCGATCGGGGAAGCGACAGCGACGGTCACGGCGTCCTACTTGTCCGACGCACTCGATGATCTCGTCGGAGCCGTTGTAGCATTGCTCTGCGGCGATGAGCAATCGACTGCTTCTTTCGCTGAGGAGCCGGGAGAGTACAGATGGGAGTTCGCTCGTAAGGGGCCGGATGGCGTGATCATCCGTATTCGCTTCCTTGGCGCCGGCTCGGACAACCAACCAATCTTTGACGCCGAGACCAGACTGAGAACGTTGGCGGGCGCTTTGCTTTCTGAACTTCAGCGTCTCCTCCGCGAATACGGCGCGGATGGGTACAGACAACGCTGGGTGCTTCATGACTTTCCAGAACGCCGGGTCGACCAGTTGAAGGAGCTGCTTGCGTGATCGTTTGCTCCGCGATCATGCAGTCTAACGAATCGCTGAAGTGGACGAGCGCGAGATTTATGGAAGTCATCAGGGTCGATCGCCTGGCGAGATTCGCGGAAGATCAGCATTGCCTCGCCGGCGAGTCGTCGCTCGCTTAGCTTTGCGTTAGGCTGGCATAGACATCCGGCACATCCAAACATCATGGGGATTGTCTTTCCAGAGTTGACAACTGTCCAACTCGCGACGCACCACCTCGGCGAATTGATTCCTCTGGCGCTTCCCGGCGTCGTCTTCGAAGCGCGGCTTCGAGCTCGCGCCAAGAACGACTACACCCTCGCACCATTCGTGAGCGATGCTAGCGGCTTGGTTCGCATTACCGCCGAACGATGTTTGGCGCTCGTGGAGGCCGACCACGACTCCGGACTCATGGACTACGCGGGCCTCGCGATGTGCGAGCCACAAGCGGAAGTGCGACACTTGACGGCTGCAGAGCTTCGACGCGCAGCAGATACACGTCGTCGCGTCTGGAAGCGGTTGCTCCGAGGGGAAGACCGGCTCTTCTCATCGATCGAGGAACTCGTCGCGATCTATGAGAATGCGCCCAATGCTCGGCTTCGATCTCGGGACGGCACGCTGTTTCCGCGGTGGGACGCTGGACACTCAAAGCGGGACTTCACGTACGTTGTGGACCTCGTGGCGCCCGCCTAACGAACGCTGAAGATGACAAAAGATCTATTGAATTGTTTGCGGCTGCGCCGCAAACCCTTATTTGATGCCTTGGCAGCTCGGCTGGGGCGTTAGGCCAACGACGGAGGGCGATGTCAGTCCGCGCATTCTACGACGAGCTCGCGCCGCGCTACCACCTGATCTATGCAGATTGGGAAGCCAGTATTGCGCGACAGGGAGATGCGCTGGCTACGATCATCAGCGAGCACTGGCCTGAGGCGCGGGCGGTGCTCGATGCGGCCGCCGGCGTTGGAACGCAGGCCCTTGGCCTGGTCGCTCGGGGCTATGCCGTTACCGGCTCGGACGTCTCGCCGATGGCCGTCCGACGCGCAGTGACGGAGGCAGGCCGGCGTGGTGCGCAGCTCCCATGCGTCGCCGCAGACTTCCGCGCGCTCCCAGTGCGCGCGGCTACAGCGGACGTGCTAATTGCCTGTGATAACTCGCTTCCGCACCTCGACACCCCGGCAGACATCGCGGCGGCCCTCGCCGAATGGTTCCGGGTTGTCCGGCCTGGTGGCGGTTGCTTGATATCGATGCGCGACTACGGCACCCCGCCGCCCGTGGGGACTGTCGAGGTGCATCCATACGGTGAGCGGATCTGGGACGGCCGCCACTACGAGGTGCGACAGGTCTGGACGTGGCACGGGCCACGCTACGAGGTCGCGCTGGAAATCGTTCCAACGATGGGCGAGGAGGGGGCCGCGATGCTGGTGAGGGCGAGCTACCTGGCGATCGCCCCGGCGCAGGTGATGGAACTACTGCATACCGTAGGCTTTGAGCGCATCGAGCGCATTGACGGCCGCTTCTTCCAACCGGTGCTCGTCGGCTCTAAACCGCCCGTGACCTAACGAAACGCTGAAGCGGACGAGCGCGTGATGGCTGCCCTGTGAGTGGCTGGCGAGTAGGAAGTGGATCTTGCATCTTCTCGCCTGGCGAGCAGTCGCTCGCCGCTTAGCTCTGCGTTAGGTGGCCCCGACCGTCATGGGCGAATTACCAACCTACTTTGCTCGCGTTCTGGAAGAAATACACTACTCACCTGGGGCATGGACCGGGCGGCGAATCGGTGTTTTTCGTCGCGAGGGCGTATCGGAGACCCAAGTTGGTGAGTACGAGCGGGACTATCCCGCTCTCTTTCGCACTTTCGCTCCCTTTCGCGTCGGCAACCGCGATCTCGCGCTCTACTCCCCCCATTACACGGCAACGCGCCTACTCGAGCTTCCTTCCTGCCGCGACATTGGCCGCGAAGAACCGAACAGCGCCGGGTTCTGCCCGGTGGAATTCTTCGTCCCCTACTACATCGATCTCCAAGTGCGCGTCGCCGGCCGGCCGCCGACTCGGGTGCGGAAGCAAATGCCGACGCCGGATGACTTGCGGCCGCGAGATGTCAGCTGGCCGCCGATTCCCGGCGGGGCACCACCGAAGGAACGGCTTCAGGTTCCGATAGGACCGTTCTCGTATCATCCCTTCGCGTTTGTTGCCGGATGCATCTGGGGCGACGATAGTTCTTGGAAGCTTCAGTACCTCGATCTGTCGCAGGCCGCCGGCGGCATTGTCCAACGTGATGATCGCTTTGGCTATGTCGAGCTGCCAAGCGATCTGCCATTGGATCGGGCGGTGGATATGGAGGAGTATGAGGGCGATAACCCAGGCGATGATGATGCGTACCAGTTGCGGATAACGCACGTCACGCGCTTTGATGTCCGCGATGGCCAGTCTCGTGAACTCCATCTCCGTCGAGATCGCGACCGGCTACCTAACGCGACTATATGAGAATGAAAGTCATCAGGGTTGGGCATAACTTCACCGCATCTTTCGCGGGAGGCTCGGATGACTTTCGTGGGGCTGGATCTCCAGAAGCGCTACGTCACAGCGTGCGCGCTCGATGGGAACGGGGCCGTTGTGGGCGAGACGCGTCAACTCGCGACGACCGTCGAGACAGTGCTCGATTGGCTGGGCGCCTTACCGCAGCCGGTGGCAGTCGCGATGGAAGCGACCTTGTATTGGGAGTGGCTCGGGGCGCGCTTCCAGGAAGCGGGGCACACCGCGCAGGTTGCCGACGCCTATCAAGTCAAACTGATTTGGCAGGCGCGATCGAAGACGGACATCATCGATGCGCGGAAGTTGGCGGAATTGCGGCGCACCAACTTGCTGCCGAGGATTTGGGTACCGGATCTCGCCACGCGCCGGCGCCGGCAACTGCTTCGTGGGCGAGCATTTCTGCTGTGGGAGCGGACGCGCATCAAGAATCGCATTCACGGGCACCTGACGGCCGAGAATCACTGCTTTGCGCAGAGCGACCTCTATGGCAAGGCGGGTCGTACGTGGCTCCAGACGGTCGCCCTCTCGCCGGTGTTAGCCGCCGAAGCGCAACGGCTATTGCACCTGCACGACGTGCTAACGCTGGTTCGTTGGGCGACGCTGTTGCGGGTCGTCTAGTCACGCGAGCACTTCCGGTTCTACTATACGGCGCAATGTGCGTACTGGCCTCGAGTGGCTATCCCTGTCGGCGAACTGCAGACGGCCCAGGAGCGTATCCGTCGCCGTGTGACGGTTCCGACGACTCTCCAGAGCTAGAAGACGCGGCGGCAGCCTAACGATCGTTCACCCGACGAACGTGTTATCGATTTGCTCGCGGCGTTCGCTCCTATTTATTCGTGCGCGGCTTAACTCGGCCGTTATGCCGAGCTACTCGAAGGCTGACTCCTACTATGCAAGATCCGTTTGACCTCGCGCGCTTCGTCTATGCGCAGGCTGCGGACTACCGTCGCGCCCTGGAGGAGTTGCGGGGCGGCAGAAAGCGCTCGCATTGGATGTGGTACATTTTCCCGCAGTTCGCGGGACTCGGCACATCTGAGTTGTCGCGCCGCTACGCTATCAAGAGTCGCGCAGAGGCTGTCGCGTACCTGGCGCACCCCGTGCTCGGTCCGCGACTGCGTGAGTGCGCACTCGCTCTCCTTCAGCATCGCGAGCGCACAGCACGTGAGATCCTCGGCGAACCGGACGACCTGAAGCTGTGGTCATCGGCAACGCTCTTCGCGGACGTCGATGGCGAGGGAGTGTTCACAAGGCTGCTTGGGCAGTTGTTCGAGGGTGAGGTGGATCGGACCAGCCTGGAGCTCATGCGTGCCGCGGAAGGGCCGGCATAACGACGCTCGGTACTGACAGCGGTACTTCGGTAGCGACGGCGGGGCCGCCGCTCCGTTTTCACGGAAGGCTCGCGGCGGACCCGCCGCCACATTTGCTTAAACCGCTGCAGCACAAGCCAACGTTAGACCGCCACAAGTGACCATGTACGCACGATTCCTTACCATCCTGCTTGTCGGAGCACTTGTCTCGTGCACGATTGATCGTGCGCGCGACCTGCGAGCCGACACGTACGACGTCTACGCTGCCGCTCTCGACTCCTTTCCTGCGACGCGGACGACCTCACGGATTATCAGTTCGCGCACATGGCGCTATTCCCTTTCGCGCGCCCTGGGCGATACATCGGATTTCTATCGCAGCGTCCAGGCCGACAGCGATGTCGGAGGCCGACTTCTTTCGGTCTTCGACAGCCTGAATGCGACCTCGGCCGAGTTGTGTGCGTGCTTTCCTAACCAAGCGAGAGGTACATTGGTCGAGGATACGCTTCGCGCGGGTGTCGCCGGTCCTTTGGTCGTTTCGCGAGTCGCGTTCAGTCCGGATCAGCTGCGTGCACTCGTCGCAATCGCGCATTCGTGCGGTCCACTCTGCGGCAGTCAAGCTCTATCTCGTCGTCCGCGACCGTCGCGGCTGGCACGTCGCTCGAACTCTCCTCTCCGGCGTGTCGTGACGCGCCGGCGGTCGAACGAACCTTGCAGCTGACGAGCACCGCTGGCTTGCCGCGCTCCGCGCGCATTGTTAGGTCTGCTTGCAGCTGAAGTAAGGGCCTTGATATGACTGGGCTGGTGTCAAGCGGCGCGGAAGATCGCGTGGTCTGGGGCAGCATCGACGGGGAATCCTGCTGATATACGCCCGTCGTCACACTGCCATGCCGGATCGGGCAAGAATTGGATTCGCCGGGAGCTGGCGCATTCTAGACGCGCGGATCTCGGTCACGTAGACCCCAGCCGGATAACGCTCCCCGGGAGTGCTCGCGTGGCGCGAGGAGTGCGATGGGTTCGAATCGGCCGCGCCCTAACGAGGCGTTGCACCGGACGAGCACGCGGGGATCGAAGCGGGTTCGGAGCAGGTGATGCGTGAAGTCGGACAACGGACGGGCACCGCGTAAGGCGGAGAACAGGCGGCCAGCGTGGGACGTGGCCGGATACGGTGGCTGCGGACGTGAGCATGGCTCGCCTGGCAAAAGCTCATCTCACCTCTGCGGCAAAATATCCGGCCGTGTCCCGCACCGTCCGCCTGTTGTCCGCCCTACGCTGTTGCCTGCGGCGGCTGGGGCGTCGGCGTCTCAATCGGCACCGAGGCCGGAGTTCCGGACGCAGCGGGCAGCGTTCCCTGCGGTGTGAGCCTGTCCACCACCTGCGGCAGCACCGTCGCCAGTCCCGTCGCAATCGTCGACGTCGACACGCCGATCTTGGCGGCCAACCCCTGCACCGTGTCGTTGCCTAACGCACCCTCGATCTGAGCCGCCGTTATCGGCTGGTTGCGCTCGCGCGAGATCCATGAATTCACGATGTCGCCGAGTCCCTTCTCACGGAGCGTCTGCACGAGACCCCCGAGCCCTCCCGGATGCGCATGCACGAAATCGGTGACCTGTCCCATGAGACCGGCGTGCTCCGAGCCCTGCGGAATCGCGGACTCGATCTCGTTCGCTTTACCGGTCACGTTATCGAGTAGTCCCATAAGGTCCTCCCGGACGGAATCCGTCCGCTACAATGTCGTCACTTCGGCGTCGTCACTTCGGCTGCAACCACTGCGCGACGCCGCCGTGCCTCGAGCACGTTCCCGAGCGATGCTTGCTGTGGGAATAGAGTCCGTCCTTGCACTTGGCGATGGCGCCGGTGGGATCGTTGTTCTCGGACGCACCCTTGCCGGCGGAGGCCGTCGACGCCGATGTCTTGGGCGACGTCGCAGCGGCGGCTGCTGGAGCGGGTGAGGGACTCGCCGAAGCCGCGGCCGGCGATGGAGTGGTTGTCGCCGACGATGTTGCCGCACTCTTGTTCACACCACCATGGTGCGAGCAAGCGCCTTTGCCGGCTTTCGACGTCGAGCCGTCTTTACACGTGACGGTCGTGGGGGTCGCTGTGGCTTGCGCATTCAGCGTGATCGGTGCGACGAAACACGCGGCAGCGACAGCGGCGGTGATGAGGGACAGAGGGCGCATGCACACCTCCAGAGGGGATGGTCAAACCGAACCACCTGACAGTGCATGCTTCGGGAGAGGCCTGCAAGGTGCATCCGCATTGGCGACCTCGACCGTGAACCGGGCATGTGCGAACGCCGCGCCATACCTTTGAGTCGAAGACGGCTCACCATGACCTCGTCCAGAATGCCTAACCGCCACAGCAGCGCCGCTCCGACGGTGGACGCCGGCACTCGGCTCTCGGTGTTGATCATCGACGATGAAGCAAAGATCCGCGCGGCGGTGCGCGACGCGCTCTCGTCGGATCATGTCGAGATGCTCGATGCCGAATCGGGCGCGACGGGTTTGTCGCGCGCGGAGTCGCGGCGTCCCGATCTCGTGCTCGTCGACCTCGGGTTGCCCGACATGGAGGGGCTCGAGGTGGTGCGCGCCCTGAGGAGGTGGTCGACCGCGCCGATCATCGTTCTCACGGCGCGTCATGCCGAAGACGAGAAGGTAGCGCTGCTCGATGCGGGGGCTGACGACTACGTGACGAAGCCGTTCAGTCTCGCCGAGCTTCGTGCGCGCGTGCGGGCGCAGCTACGCCGCGCGCGCATGCCGCGCGTGCCGGGCGGCGATGCGCCGGTTCAGGTGGGCGGCGGCGCTCTCGAGATCGATCTCGCCCGGCGCGTGGTCACCCGGCGCACGACGGGCGAGGTGATACATCTCACGCCGACCGAGTGGTCGCTGCTCGAGATGCTCGTGCGCCACGCGGACCGGCCGGTGACGCACCGCCAGCTGTACCACGCGGTGTGGGGCGACACGTACGGCGACACGGCGCACTATCTGCGCGTGTACGTCGCGCATCTGCGGCGCAAGCTCGAGCGCGATCCGTACGAGCCGTCGTTCATCCTCACCGAGCCCGGGGTCGGGTACCGCCTGACGCGGGACGTCGTGCGCGATGATGCCTAACCAGTTAGGCGGCGCGCGGCTGCGGACGTGGCTGATCGCGGCGGTGGCGCTGGCGGTGTCGGCCGCCGCGATGCTGGCTGTCCGGTCGTCGTTGGACAAGGCGCACGTGGCGCTCGTGTTTCTGCTCGTGGTGCTGGGCGGCAGCGCGGCCGGCGGCCGGGCGGTCGGGCTGGTGTTGGCGGTGGTCGCGTTCCTGCTGTTCGACTACCTGTTCCTGCCGCCGTACGGGACCGTCGTCGTCGCCAATCCACTCGACTGGCTGGTGCTGGTGGCGTTCCTGCTCACGAGCGTGGTGGCGACGCAGCTGTTGAGCCGCGCGCAGGAGCGGGCGGAGGCCGCGCGCCGGCACGCGGCGGAGGTGGAGCGCCTGGCTGCGTTAGGCGCGGAGGCGCTGCACGCCGCCCGAGCCGACGAGGCGCTGCACG
This sequence comes from Gemmatimonadaceae bacterium, assembly GCA_036273715.1. NCBI lineage: Bacteria > Pseudomonadati > Gemmatimonadota > Gemmatimonadia > Gemmatimonadales > Gemmatimonadaceae > Gemmatimonadaceae bacterium. The sequence goes on along the minus strand of DASUHB010000026.1, from coordinate 65,694 downwards.
CGATCGCCGAGGTGATCCAGTCGGCGCTGGCACTCGGCTGCTGCGAGATTTATCTGCGCCGCGGCTCGGCGGAGGAGGACCGTGCGCCCGAGCGCGTGCCGCTCGAGCGTGTGGCGCACGCCGGCGACGGCTGCGCGGACGCGGCGCCGGAGGATGACGTCTCGCTCGCGGCGTGGGTGGGCGCGCACGGGCTGCCGGCGATGGTCCGAGTGGATGGACTCACGCACGTGGCGCCCGCGCAGGCGGTCGCGCAGTCCGGTCCGGCGTTGAGCGCGTTCTGGCTGGTCGGCGGCGGCGTGCGGACGCTGTTGCTCCCGCTCCGCGTACGGGAGCGCACGGTGGGTGTGCTGCGCGCGGCGGGGTCGCCGTCGATTGCGCTGCGCGTGGACCAGCGGCAGTTTCTCGACGCGCTGGCCTACTACGCCGCGTTGGGCGTCGAGCGCCTCCGCCTAACGGACGAGGCCGCGCACGCCGAGGCGCTGCGCGAAGCCGACCGGCTCAAGAACGCGCTGCTCGCCGCGGTGTCGCACGACCTCCGCACCCCGCTGACGACGATCAAGGTGCTCGCCGGCGCGATCGAGGAAGAAGGGGCGCGCGCAGGCGACGCGCGCGCGACCTCCATCCAAGAGGAGGCCGACCGGTTGGGCCGCGTGGTCGGCGATCTGCTCGATCTGTCGCGTCTGATGGGCGGCGCCCTGGTGCTGCGTCCCGAAGTCAACGCGGCCGAGGATTTGATCGGCGCGGTGCGGCAGCGCGTGGCCGGTGTCCAGCACGGGCGCGAGATCCTCGTCCGTGCCGGCGCGGCCGGGGGTGTGCACGGTCCCATGCTGCTCGGGCGGTTCGACTTCGTGCACGCGCTGCGGGCGTTAGGCAACCTGGTCGAGAACGCGCTCAAATACGGCGCGCCCGGGACGGCGGTCGGGCTGGACGTGGCGCGCGAGGGCTCGATGCTGGTGTTCCGCGTGTCCGACCGCGGGCCCGGCGTGCCCGAAGCGGAGCGCGAGCGGATCTTCGAGCCGTTCTACCGGCCGCCGGGCGTACCGGCGGACATCGGCGGCTCGGGCCTCGGCCTAACGATCGCGCGCGGCCTGGCCGAGGCGCAGGGCGGGGACGTGCGGTTCGAGGCGCGGCCCGGCGGCGGGAGCGTGTTCTCGCTTCGCCTGCCCGCGGTGGACGACCTGACGCCGGTGACTGCGCCGGCAGCACCGCACGAGGAAATCTCGCCTCGCTCGTGAGCGCCCGGCCCGCTTCCGGACCACCCCACCATATTGACCTTTTTTTTAGGCATCGCGCCGTCGGTTTTTGACGCCGCGTTGACGTCCGGTCGACTAGTGTACGTTCGCGCGGCCAGGTCCGTCCGCCGCGCAGCAGGTTCGCACGACGGAATGACTGGGAATCGACGCACATGCGGGATCTGCTGTACGTGGCCGGCACGATCGCGTTCTTCGCGCTGATGATGCTGTACGTGCGCGCCTGCGAGTCGTTAGGCGCGCGGCACGATGCCGACGAGCAGTCGCCATGACCGCCGAGATGCTCATCGCCGGCGTGGTCGCTTTGGGCGTGCTGGTGTACCTCGTGTACACGCTGCTGCGGCCGGAGCGGTTCTGACGTGACCGCCAACGGTTGGCTGCAGATCGGGATCTTTTCGATCCTCGTGCTGCTCATCACCAAGCCGCTCGGCCTCTACATCGTCCGGGTGTACGACGGCTCGCTCACGTGGCTTGGTCCGGTGGAGCGCGTCATGTATCGGGTCTCGGGCATCGACCCGCGCGAGGACCAACACTGGACGCGCTATACCGTGTCGATGCTGGTCTTCAGCGCGGCGTCCATGCTGCTGACGTACGCCGTGCTGCGCTTGCAGCATCTCCTGCCGCTCAATCCCCAGGGGATGGCCGCGGTGTCCGACCGCCAGGCGTTCGAGACCGCCGCGTCGTTCACCACGAACACGAATTGGCAGTCGTACAGCGGCGAGACGACGATGTCGTACCTGTCGCAGATGACGCAGTTGACGTTCCACAACTTCGCCTCGGCGGCCACGGGCATCGCGCTCGCCATGGCGCTCGTGCGCGGCATCGTGCGGCGGTCGGTGGGTACGTTAGGCAACTTCTGGAGAGACCTCGTGCGCGGCACGCTGTACCTGCTGCTGCCGATGTCGCTCGTGCTCGCGCTCGTGCTCACGCAGCAGGGCGTGATCCAGAACGTATCGCACTACGTGACGGCGACCACGGTCGAAGGCGTGAAGCAAGTGCTCGCCATGGGGCCGGTGGCGAGCCAGGAAGCGATCAAGGAGCTCGGCACGAACGGCGGCGGATTCTTCAACGCCAACTCCGCGCATCCGTTCGAGAACCCGACGCCGCTCACGAATCTCCTCGAGATGGTGGCGATCTTCGCCATCCCGTCGGCGCTCACGTACACGTACGGCCGCATGGCGCGCAATCAGCGTCACGGGTGGGCGATCTGGGCGGCGATGTACATCCTGTTCCTGGCCGGCGTCACGACCGTCTATCGCGCCGAAGCGCGCGGCAATCCGATCCATGCCAGGGAGGGCGTCGACGTCGTCGCGTCGTCTGGCAATCCCGGCGGGAACATGGAAGGCAAGGAGGTGCGGTTCGGCATCGTCAACTCGGCGCTCTTCGCGACGGTGACCAGCGCGACGTCGTGCGGCGCCGTGAACAGCATGCACGACTCGTTCACGCCCATGGGCGGCATGGTCCCGTTGGTGAACATCCAGTTAGGCGAAGTCATCTTTGGGGGCACCGGCGCCGGATTGTACGGAATGATCGTGATGGTCATCCTCACGGTGTTCCTCGCCGGTCTCATGGTCGGACGTACGCCCGAATACCTGGGCAAGAAGATCGAGGCGCGAGAGGTCCAGATGGCGATGTTGTTCGTGCTCGTGTTCGCGGGTGCGATCCTCGTGCTCTCCGCGCTCGCCGCCGTCACGCCGGTCGGGCTCGAGGGACGGAACAACGCCGGCCCGCACGGGCTGTCCGAGATTTTGTATGCGTTCAGCTCGACCGCCGCCAACAATGGCAGCGCGTTCGCCGGTCTGACGGGGACCTCCTACTTCTCCAACACGCTCCTCGGCCTCAATACGCTGATCGGGCGGTTCGCGATGCACGTGCCGATGCTGGCGATGGCCGGCTTCCTGGCCGAGAAGCGCATCGTGCCCGAGTCGGCGGGGACGTTCCCCGTCACGACGCCGCTCTTCGTGGCGCTTCTCATCTCCGTCATCGTGATCGTCGGGGCGCTCACCTTCTTTCCGGCGCTGTCGTTAGGCCCGGTGGTCGAGCACTTCCTGATGCACGCGGGACGGTTGTTCTGACATGGCCGTCACCAAGCGTCCGCTCTTCGACCCGCCGATCGTCACGCGCGCGATCCGCGAGGCGTTTGCCAAGACCGTGAGCCTGCGCCACATGGTGCGAAACCCGGTCATGTTCATCGTGCTGTTAGGCAGCGCCATCACGACGGTGGTGCTCGTACGCGACATCGTCGCGCACGCCGGCCACATTGGCTTCACGCTCCAGCTGGCGTTGTGGCTGTGGTTCACGGTCGTCTTCGCGAATTTCGCCGAGGCCATGGCCGAGGGCCGCGGGAAGGCGCAGGCCGACAGTCTGCGTGCGATGCGCACCACGACCACCGCCAAGCGCCTCGAGGATCCGGCGAACCGGCTGTCAGCCGAGGCCGTTCCCGCCACGCGGTTGCGCCGCGGCGATTGTGTCCTGTGCACGCCCGGCGATGTCATCCCCGGCGACGGCGAAGTGATCGAGGGCGTCGCCTCGGTAGACGAATCGGCGATCACCGGCGAGTCGGCCCCCGTGATTCGTGAATCGGGCGGCGACCGGTCGGCCGTGACCGGCGGCACGCGCGTGCTTTCGGACTTTCTCATCATCCGGATCACGGCCAACCCCGGCGAGACGTTCCTCGACCGCATGATCGCGCTCGTGGAAGGCGCCCAACGTCAAAAGACGCCTAACGAGATGGCGCTCACGATCCTGCTGTCCGGCCTCACCATCATCTTCCTGTTCGCCGTGGCGACGCTGGAGCCGTTCGCGATGTACAGCGGCGGGTCGGTGCCGGTGACGGTGCTCATCGCGCTCCTGGTCTGCCTCATCCCGACCACCATTGGCGGCCTGCTATCGGCCATCGGCATCGCGGGCATGGACCGGCTGATCCAGCAGAACGTGATCGCGATGAGCGGGCGGTCGGTGGAAGCCGCGGGCGACGTGAACACGCTGCTGCTCGACAAGACCGGGACGATTACGTTAGGCAACAGGCAGGCCGTGGAGTTCATTCCCGTAGGCGGCGTGACGCTCGAGCATCTCGCCGACCGCGCCCAACTTGCCTCGCTGCCCGACGAGACGCCGGAAGGACGCAGCATCGTTGTCCTGGCCAAGGAGAAATTCGGGCTGCGCGGGCGCGCGCTGGCCGACGGCCGCCGCGTCCTGGTCGCGCCGAGCGGTGCACGCTCGAGCGATGCCGACGCCGCCACCGAAGCGGAGTTCGTTCCATTTTCCGCGTCGACGCGCATGAGCGGCGTGAACATGGGCACGCTGCACGTGCGCAAGGGCGCGGGCGACGCCGTTGCGCGGTGGGTGCAGGAGAACCACGGCGCCATCCCCGAGGGTCTCAAGCCGATCGTCGAGCGCATCGCGCGCGACGGCGGCACTCCGTTAGTCGTCGCCGAGCGCGCCAACGGCGCGGCGCACATGTTGGGTGTGATCTACTTGAAGGACGTGGTGAAGGGCGGCATCAAGGAGCGCTTCGACCGCATCCGCGCGATGGGCATCCGCACGATCATGATCACGGGCGACAACCCGCTCACCGCGGCCGCGATCGCGTCCGAAGCGGGCGTCGATGATTTTCTGGCCGAGGCGACGCCCGAGGACAAGATGGCGCTGATCAAGCGCGAGCAGGCGGGCGGCCGGCTCGTGGCGATGACCGGCGACGGCACCAACGACGCGCCGGCGCTCGCGCAGGCCGACGTCGGTGTGGCGATGAACTCCGGCACGCAGGCGGCGAAGGAAGCCGGCAACATGATCGACCTGGACTCGAACCCGACGAAGCTCATCGAAGTGGTCGAGATCGGGAAGCAGCTGCTCATGACGCGCGGCTCGCTCACGACGTTCTCGATCGCCAACGATGTCGCCAAGTATTTCGCCATCATCCCGGCGATGTTCGTGGCGACATATCCTGCGCTACACGGGCTCAACATCATGGGCCTGCATACGCCGCAGTCGGCGATTCTGGCGAGCGTGATCTTCAACGCGCTCATCATCATCGCGCTCATCCCGCTGGCCTTGAGAGGCGTGCGTTATCGCCCGGCGCCGGCGGCGATGATCCTGCGGCGCAACCTGTGGGTCTACGGCGTGGGCGGTCTGGTTGTGCCGTTCGTCGGCATCAAGCTCATCGACATGCTGATCGTCCTCCTGCACCTGGCCTAACCATGCTTCGCCATCAACTGCGCCCGGCGATCGTGCTCACGCTCGTGCTGTGCGTGCTCACGGGGCTCATCTATCCGGGCATCGTCACCGGTCTCGCTCAGCTGCTCTTTCCGCGGCAGGCGGCCGGTTCGCTCGTCACGTCGAATGGAACGGTGATCGGCAGCACGCTCATCGGGCAGGGCTTCACCGCTGCCAAGTATTTTCATCCGCGTCCGTCGGCGGCCGGCGCGGGCTACGACGACACGCTGTCCGGGGGCACGAACCTCGGACCCACGAGCGCCAAGCTCGCGGACACGTTGATCGCCGACGCGATCGACACGGTGGTGCACGACGATGGCGGCGCGCGCGGCGAGATCCCGTCGGACATGGTGACGTCGTCGGGCTCGGGGCTCGATCCCGACATCTCGCCGGCCAACGCGCGGCTGCAGGTCGAGCGCGTGGCACAGGCGCGCGGGATGGATGCCGGCGCGGTGCAGGGGCTCGTGGACCGGTACACGCAAGGTCGTCAATTCGGTGTGTTGGGCGAGCGCCGCGTGAACGTGCTGCGGCTGAACCGCGCATTGGACCGGCTGGGCACTGCCGCCCCACCGGCTGCAATGCGTTAGGCGACGTGCCGGAGACCGACCACGTGGATGCGGAGCGAGAGGCGAACTTGGTGCCCGACCGCGAGAGTCCGACGACTCCACACGCGCCTGCCGAGGCGATTGGCGCGGCGGAGTTTCTCACGCTCGTGCGGCAACGCAAGCGCGGGCGTCTCAAGGTGTACATCGGCTCGGCAGCCGGCGTCGGCAAGTCCTATCGTATGCTACAGGAGGCGCACGATCTCCGCCGCCGGGGCGTCGACGTCGTCGTGGGCTTCGTGGAGGCGCACGGCCGCGCCGACACGGCGGCGCTCATCGGCGACCTCGAGGTGGTGCCGCGGCGCCAAATCGCGTACCGCGGCGTGGTGCTCGAAGAGATGGACGTGGATGGCGTCGCGGCACGCCATCCCGACGTCGCCATCGTGGACGAGCTCGCGCACACCAACGTGCCCGGCTCCAGCCATTGCAAGCGGTGGGAAGATGTGCTCGAACTGCTCGATGCCGGCATCAACGTGATCACCGCCGTCAACGTCCAGCATCTCGAGTCGCTCAACAACGTGGTCCAACGGACGTTAGGCGTACTGGTGCGCGAGACGGTGCCCGATTGGGTGGTGGCGCGCGCGGACCAGGTGGTGAACATCGACCTCTCGGCCGAAGACTTGAGACAGCGGTTGGTGGAAGGCAAGATCTACGGGCGCGAGCGCATTCCGGCGGCGCTCGAAAACTTCTTCACCGAAGAGAACCTGACCACACTGCGCGAGCTTGCCTTGCGCGAGGTCGCGAGCTCGGTGGACCGCGTGCGCGAAGACATCGTGCGGCGCGAAGAGGGCGGACGCGCCGCAGGCGCACCGACCGCGGATCGCATCATGGTGGCGATGTCGAGCAATCCGCCGCGCACGGCTGCCTTACTGCGTAAGGCGAGCCGCATCGCCGGGCGGCTCAACTCCGACTGGTACTGTGTCTACGTCCAGACGCCTGACGAACGCGCCGACCGCATCGATGCGTCGGTGCAGCGCCGCCTCGTGGACAACATCCAGATGGCGCAGGCCATGGGGGCCGAGGTGGTGAAGCTGGAGGGGGACGACGTGGCCGGGGCGATTTTGCGGTTCGCGCGCGAGCGCCGGGTGTCGCTGCTGATCGTCGGGAAGAGCACGCGATCCTGGTGGCACCGCATCCGCCACGGGTCGGTAGTCGACACGCTCGTCGAGGCGGCTCACGGTCTCGACGTGCTCGTCGTCTCGTTCGAGGAACCGGCATCTACTGGTAGCGTCGACGATGAATAACACATGCCTAACGCTGGCGGCGGGGATGCCGACATGAGGGTCGGCCATCGGTTGGCCCTCGCCGTGGCGCCATCGATCCTCGGGCTGCTCGCGATCGCCGCCCTCGTCTGGGCCGGCAAGCCGCGCGCAGCGCCGATGTCCGTGCTGTGGATTGCGATCGCGGCGATCGTTGCGACCATCATCGTCGCCTGGGTCAGTACGCGACAGGTCGCCGCGCGCATCGAGCGCCTCGCGGCGCCGGCATTCCAACGACGCGAGACGGTCGCGCCGAACGCGAGACCCGTCGAGGGCGCGACGCGCGCCGATGAGCTCGACCTGATCGAGGCCCGCACGCAGCGTCTCGCGACGGCCGTGGCGGCCGCCGAAGATGACGGAACGCGCCGTGCGCGCGCGGCCGGGGCGCGCGCCGACGAATACGCGGTTCTCATCGGCGACATCACGGGCGTGATGAGCGCACGCATCGCGGACGCGCGACTCCCGTTGCACATTCTGCTGTCCAGTCCTTTCGGCGCGCTCAACGAAAACCAGGAAGAGATGCTGAGCGCCGCCCAATCGGCCATCGACTCGGCTGACGTGGCGCTGCGACGCCTGCGCAAGCTGGTGGAGCTCGACCGCGGCGCGCTCGCGCCCATGATTCAACCGATCGGACTCGCCGAGCTCATGCGGCCTGCGTTAGCCATCGCGCAATCCCGGGCCACATCGGCGAGCGTACAGCTGCATGTCGACATATCCGATCGGGCGCCGCGGGTACTGGCGGATGCGACCTTGGCGCAGGAGGCGATCACTACCTTGGTGTGCGCCGCGATCGCAAGCGCGTCGGCGGCGGCCGATGTGGCGGTGCGGGCAGGCGAGCGCGCGGACGGGCGTGTGGCAGTCGAGATCACGCACGCGCGTTCCGAGGGACCGGCGTCGCTCGATGTGCGGCTTGCACGGCGGCTGCTCGCCGCGCAGCACGCGCGCCTAACGCAAGATCCCGAGCGGACGACCATCGACTTCCCGGCCGAGCGCCCGCTGCGCGCCGCGGCGCGTTAGGATCGCGGCGGCCGCTCTCGCGTCGGTTCGGGCCACCGGACCACGCTCAAGGACCAGGGAGGCAGCGGGATGAACCCGTCGCCATCCAGCCTCCGTCGGATGAACGGTCCATCCGGGCGAGGAAGCCCGCGCGCGCCGCGCGCGTGCCAGACGTAGCTCGCGGCGCCGAATTGGATCAGCGTCCATGTCGTCGGCCGAGTGGCGCCATCGTCCATGCGGATCGCTGCCGCCCAACTGCGTTTGGGATCCATGTTCACGAGAAGAACCGACCAGCGTCCATCGGATCGCTTGGCAGCGTACGCGGTGACGAGCGCCGCGCCGTGGGCTCCGTGCCGACTCACCGTCGCGCGATACACCCGTTGCATCGGCGCCGGCAACAACCACTCGTTGGTCAACATGCGCGCGGCGAAATAAGTGGCCGTCGTGTCGATGATGCGGCGTGCGGCATCGGACACGAACATCGTGTTGTTGCCCCATGAATGGCACTGGTCGTTCTCGTCGAGGGGTGACGGTTCCCAACCGTACAGGTAGGCTTGCGCGCCGCCCCGCGTCAGAAAGTGTGCGGCGGCATCGGCGTCGAGCAGCGCGCCGGCGCGATCCACCTCGGCCCGGCCGGCGAACGCCGAATAGCCGTATTCGGCAATGATGCGCGGGACGCCTAACGGGAGGCCATCGGCGTCGAGCTTGGCGAGCGCGGAGTCGAGCAGGCCCGGCGCCGCGGCGAGCTGGGGCGCGGACGGCTCGCAGATCGAGTCGAACGGATACCACTCGAACGAGAAGAAGTGGAGCGACGATGCCGCGCGGTGGTCGCGCAGATAGTCGAGAAAACGCGTGAGCCATGGGCGCTCGTCCGGGTCCTCGCGCCAGGCCATCATGAGATCGGTGGACGTGGACTGCCACGACGGGCCGCCCGTCCGAATGGACGGATCCGCTCGGCGGAGCGCACGCACCCACTGTACGTAGAGCGCGCCGTAGTCATCGGGCGACACGTACTGTCCATCCGGTTCCTCGCCGATCTCGACGCGGTCGAGCGGATAGCGGCGTCGCCGCAGATACGTCACCTCGGCGGCTGCGTCCTCGGGCGTACCGAACAGGACGGCTACGGGGATGAGCGGCGCGCGATCGTGCGTGAGGCCGCTCGTGAAGACGAGGTCGAGGCCGGGCTGCTCGAGCGCCGGATCGATGTCGGACGCGCGATGCCAGGGATCGGTCGACGATACGGCGATCACGGTCTGGCCATCGTGATCCGCGGCATGGCGCACGCGGTCGGCGAGGCTTCCGTCGGGCCGGAGCGTGCCTAACGAAATCTCGCGGATCGCGTAGCCGAGCGCGTCGCGCCGGTCGTGCGAGTCGGGCGGGGCGGTGTGTGAGCCGGCGCGGAGCCAGAGGCGCACGAAGCGTGTGCGGACGGGCGCTTCGCTCAGGCGGCGCTGGTCGCGTCCGCCGCCGCCGCGGGTCACCGCGCCTAACGGAAACCGGCGCCAGGCGCCGTCCGGGTTTTCGTCGAGCCCCGATCCGGGCAGCTCGCCGCTCCAGTACTGCACTTCGTAGGTCGTCGCGAACGGCGTGGCCCAGTCGATGCGAATCGCATCCACGCGCTCGATGCGGCCCAGGTCGAGAATGACCCATTGCGGGTGTGCCGCCTCGGGGTCGCCGGTGTAGGCGCTGTCGAGGTACGGATCGCTCTTCCAGAAGGTGGCAGTATCGCCGTCGTCGATGCGCGAATAGCCGCGGTTGTCGGCCTGGTCGACCGTGTTGCCGCGTCTGGGCAGCCGATAGCCGCGCGAGGTGACGATCGACGCGCCTAACGCTGTATCGGACGTCCAGTAGCCCCGGGCGTGTGCTGCATCGCTCCAGCGGCCGGCCGGGTTCCAGTGCCAGGCATCGTTTGCGAGCTCGGTGCGCAACCGGTACGTGACGACGCCGAAGCCGGCGCTCGACATGGCGCGCAGGTTTTGCGGGGTATAGAGCTTGGCGATGTCGCCGAGGCGATGGCCGTCGAGTCCGGCGCCGAGGGCGGTGCGGGGGTCGAACGAGGCGACGGGTCCGGCCGCGGCATCGATGCGCACGGTGAGGGTGTCGCGCGGTCCCTGCGCGGCGGCCGGGGTCGCCGCGGCCAGCGCGACCGCGACGCTGCCCAACCATAGCGTTAGCCCGTTAGCCAGCACCTACTTGCCGAGGAATTCGCCGATGGGGGCGAGCGCCTCGGTGTGGTCGCAGAAGATCTTGGTCGCCGCGAGGAGCGGCACGGCCATGAACGCGCCCGGGACGCCCCAGATGAAGAACCAGACCGCGAGTCCGACGAAGATGGCCACGGGATTGAGCGTGAGCCGCCGGCCTAACAGCGGCGGGCTCACGAAGTTCGACTGGATGAGCGACACGATGAAGAATCCGGCGGGCGCGAGCATCGCGTGTCCGACGCTGTTGAACGTCGTCAGTCCGGCGATCGCCAGGATCGCGATCATCGTGCCGGCGCCCAGATACGGGATGAACTCGAGCAGCGCCGCGAGCACGCCCCAGAGCACCGGGTTCGGCATCCCGAGCAGCGCCATGATGAGGGCGACCACGATGCCCTCGGAGACGTTGATGAGCAGGATCGTCGAGAGATACGTGGAGATCGACGCCTCCGTCTCGCGCGCGATGGTCACCGCCCGCTTCTTGTCGGGCAAGTTAGGCAAGACCTTGACGAGCTTCTGGAGAAACAGCTCGCCGCCCGCGAGGAGGAAGAAGAGCAGGACGATCACCTCCAGCAGCCCGACGACGAGGCTCGTCGTCGTGCCGAACACCCGCGAGAGCAGCGTTGGACCCCGCACGATCACCTCGCGGCCGGGCGATCCATCGGACACGCCCGTCGCGCTCTCCATCTGCTCGGCGGACCGCGTCACGCGTTCCATGGGCTGGCGGACCTTCTTGAACTTGGAGCCGACCACGGCCATGGCGCGCGGCGCTTTCTCGATCCAGTCCTGCGCCTGTCCCGCAATCGCATAGCCCCCGACGCCGACCACCGAGAGGAGAAGCAGAATCACGAGCGCGGCGCCGACGGGATCCGGAATGTGTGCCTTACGGAGCGCGCGCATCACCGGGCCGAAGAACAGCTTGAGCAGCACCGCGAACACGACCGGGACGACGACCTCGCGCGCCAGATACAGCGTGTAGAGTACGCTGAGCACGCAGAGAATCGTGAGCTCGAGCGAGCGCGTATGGAGGCTGCCCATCGCGCGTTCGAGCGCGCTGAGTGTCGGATGGCGCACCACATCATCTTCGGCGCGGCGGAGATGGTGGCCGCTCAGTCGCTCGACTTCGCCGGTGGGTGTCTCGCTCGAGGGAGCGACCGGCGTTTTGTTGTGCGTCATCGGGTTCGACTCCTGCCGTGGTGCCCGGCATCGGGGCGAGCGAGCGCGGGTTCGCGGCCGACGCGCTCATCTGAAGCTGGATTGATCGGCGGTCGTGCGCAATTCATCGCGCAAAGAGACCGATGCGCCGTACGCGAGTCGCGCGGGCTGGCGCGCGCCAGGCGTGACGCATAATGTCCGTGTCGGAACCCGAGTGCGCGGCGCGTGCCGCGCGTACCGTCGAGTACGGCAGAAATGGTGCCGTCGCCGACGAGTGTTGGGGTTCCACGGCGCCGCACATCGGTGTAGGCGCTCGGACCGTGTCACGGAAGGGGGCATCGATGAGGGAGCGTGTGAGGGTCCCGCGCGCGATGATGGTGATCGCGGCGGTGCTGGCGGTGGGTGCGGGCGCGGCGTGCGGCAGCAGCAACGGATCCACCAATCCTGGGTTGACGCCGGCCGAGCTCGTCGGGACGTACAGCCTCGTGTCGCTCACCCTGGGGAATTCGGCGCCGCTCACGCCGCCCACGGCGACGGGCACGCTGGCGCTCACCAGCAGCACGTACAACCTGACGCTCATGCTGCCGTCGGGAACGCAGCAGGACAGCGGGACCTGGACGGTGAGCGGCCATCAGTGGACGCAGACCTCGAGCAGCGGTCAGGGGCAGGAGCAGGGCACCGTTAGTCTGTCGCACGACACGCTGTCCGTCGATCTGACCGCCGCCGGGACTGCGATCTCGACTGTGTGGGTGATGGTGCATTAACCGGACGGCGACGGTGCGCGAGCGGCGCGTTTGGGTTCGGGCCGGCCGCGCGCGGGGTCGGCGGCGCGCGGCCGTTGCGTTCGTTCTCTCGTTAGGCGTCTCGTGTGTCGCGACGGCCGCCGCGCAGTCGGCGGGTGCGATTGCCGGACGCGTGACGGCCGCGGGCACCGACAGTGCGGTGGCGGGCGCCTTCGTGCTCGTCGAGGGAACGTTAGGCCGCGCGGTGACCGACGCGCAGGGACGCTACCTGGTGCGCGATGTCGCCGCCGGCCAGCGGCTCGTGCGCGTGCTCCGCGTCGGCTATCACATGGCCGAGCGCGTCGTGGCTGTCCAGGCCGGGGACACGGCCCGCCAGGACGTCGCGCTCGAGCACGCCCTCCTTCGCCTGGAGCCGGTCACCGTGACGGCGAGCCGCGGGACGCGACTCATCGGCGACGTGCCCGCGAGCCAGGTCGTGGTGAGCGACCAGGAGATCCTGAATCGCAACGTCCTCACGCTGGACCAGGAGCTGCCGTTCGTGTCCGGCGTCAGCTTCAACGACGGCGACATCGACATCCGCGGCTCGACCGGCGCCGCCGGCGGAGTCGGGAGCCGCGTCCTCTTGCTTCTGGACGGGCACTCGGTGCTCACGGCCGATGGCGGCGAGACGGACTTCACCAGTCTGCCGCTTCTCGACGTCGATCGCATCGAAGTCGTCAAGGGGGCGTACTCGGCGTTGTACGGCAGCAATGCGTTAGGCGGCGTGGTGAACGTCGTCACGACGCCGGTCACGGGGCCGCCGGAGACGGTGGCCGATCTGCACTACGGCGCCTACGACGAACCAGACAACTATCGGTTCGGTGATGAACGGTATCCGTCCTTCGCCGGGTTCATGCTCCAGCACTCGCGCGAGTTCGGCGACGTCGGCGTGCGCGGCGTGGTTCAAGGTGAAACCTCAGACGGGTTCCGGCAGGACGACCACTCGTCGCGGTGGTTCTTGCGCGCCAAGGTCGACGTGCCGTCGGGCAGCGAGCACCCGGTGTCGGCGTACGCCATCTACACGACGGGTGACGTCGGCAACTTCTTCATGTGGGACTCGTCGGCGTTTCCCACGCGGCCGCCGGCCAACACGCTCAACGATTGGGCTCACGATACCAAGCTGAGCCTCGGCGCGACGATCACGCCGATCGCGCGCGGGGCGCTGCGACTCGCCGTGGATCCGTACGTGGAGAAGGACGGGACGCAGAACCATTTCCCGAGCGACACCGATTTCTCGTTTCACAATGCGACCAAGTACGGGACGACGGCGCAGCTGACCTTGGCGCCGAGCGTCTCGCAGACGGTCACGTTAGGCGGCGAGGCGGCGGAGACGCAGGTCCAGTCGGACATTCTCGGTCGGCCGCATCTCGAGGACGAGGGGTTGTACGCGCAGGACGAAGCGGCGATCGCGTCGCGCGTCACGGCAACGGTGGGCGTGCGGATGGATGCGCACCAGGCGACTGGTTCGTCGAACGAGACGACGCTCAGTCCGAAGTTCGGTCTGGCGTATCGTGTGTCGCCGACGGTGAGCGTGCGGGCGAGCGTGGCGCGGGGCTACCGGGCCGCGGCGGCGATCGAGCAGTTCGTGAATTCCCGGCAGAGCGGGATTCCGGTGCACCCCAATCCTGGTCTGCACGGCGAGACGGCGTGGTCGACCGAGTTAGGCGCGACGGCGACGGTGACGCCGTGGTTCTGGGTGGATGGCGCGGTGTACGAGAGTGATTATCACGACCTGATCGGACCGGGGATCATTCCCGACAGCGGATTCGTGTTCCAGTTCCAGAACGTGCAGCGGGCGCGAGTGCGCGGCGTCGACGTGGGTACGAAGACGACGATCGTGCCGAACGTATTCGACGTGGCTGTGAATTACACGTTCCTGGATACCTACGACTACGAGTTCAAGGGCCCGCTGCCGTATCGATCGCAGCACTACGCGACGGCGTCGTTCAACGTGCTCGGCGGCCTTACTGGGTTGGACATCAGGTATCGCAGCCGGGTGCAGCGGGTCTTGCTGTTTCCCGCCGACCCGCGCGGGTCGATTACGCTGGTGGATTTTCGCGCGGGGGCAAAAGTGTTCGGCTCGTTCGTGCAGGCGAAAATCTCGAACCTGTTCCAGGACAAATACGTGGACATCATGGAACGGACGCCGGGCGCGCCGAGGACGCTCTTCCTAACGGTGCTGCGGTCGTTCTAGAAAGCGGATATCCGGCGTCGCAAAGGATCTAGCCGGGATCGCGCGATAGACTTTGATCCCGCGTACGCGACTCCAACTCGTCGCGTCGACGCGCGAGGTACGCCCTCTCCGCCGCGTTCCCCGAGAGATCGATCGCCCTGTCGTACGCCGCGCGCGCCGCCGGCATCGATCCCAGCCGCCGCAGCAAGTCGGCGCGTGTCGCGTGGTAGGCGTGATAGCCGGCCAGCCTGTCATCGAGCGTGTCGACGATCGCGAGTGCCGCTCGCGGACCGTCGACCTCACCGACCGCGATCGCGCGGTTCAGGGTGACGACCGGCGACGGATCGATGCGAGCGAGCCGATCGTACAGCGCGACGATCTGAGACCAGTCCGTATCCCGCAGGTGTCGGGCGGAGGTGTGCACCGCGTTGATCGCCGCGTGAATCTGGTAGCGCCCCGGAGCCACGCCGGAAGCCAGTCGCTCGCGCACCAAGCGATGCCCTTCGGCGATCATCGCCGCATCCCAGCTCGCACGATCCTGCTCCCCGAGCGGGACCAGCTCGCCACTCTCGGAAACTCGCGCCGTCCTGCGTGCCTCGATGAGCAGCATCAGCGCGAGCAGTCCGGTCACCTCGCCATCGTCTGGCATGAGCGCGTGCACGAGCCGCGTGAGCCGGATCGCCTCGGCGGTGAGCGCAGGACGGATCGGATCGGCGTCAGGTCCCGTCGCCAGGTAGCCTTCGTTGAAAGCGAGGAACAGTACGGCGAGTATTCCGGAGACTCGCCCGGGAAGATCCTCCACCGATGGCGTGCGATATGGGATGCGAGCGACGCGGATCTTGGCCTTCGCGCGGGTGATCCGCTGCCCCATCGCGGTCTCTTGCACGAAGAAGGCGCGAGCGATCTCGGCCACCGTTAGCCCGCCCGCCATGCGCAGCGTGAGCGCCACGCGCGCTTCCATCGAGAGCGCCGGATGGCAGCAGGTGAAGATCAACCGAAGCCGTTCGTCCCCAATGGCATCGAGCGGCTCCGGCTCGTCGTCAAAGTAGCGCATCTGTGCCTCTCTCTGCTTGCCGTCGCGCTTGTTCTCGCGACGGATCCAGTCGATGGCTTTGCGATTGGCCACGGACATGAGCCACGCGCCTGGATTTGGAGGCACGCCGTCCGCCGGCCACCTCACGACCGCTGTCGCGAATGCGTCGGCCGCTGCTTCTTCGGCGACGTCGAGATTGCCGAAACGCTTCGCCAGGGCGGCGACCACGCGGGCCCACTCCTCGTGGTGCGCGCGCGAGATTGTTTCCCGGACGTCCATCACTCCGGGTTGGGAAGGAACGGCCTAACCTCGACCTTGCGATTGCACGCCTTGGAGCCCGCGGCGCCGAGTTTGAGCGCGACGTCGAGATCGGGCGCGTCGATGATCCAAAAGCCGGCGAGGTATTCCTTCGACTCCACGAACGGCCCGTCGGTGAACACTTCCTCGCCGTGGCGGTTGTCGATCACCGTAGCCGTGTCCGGGGTGCCGAGTCCGCCGGCGAAGACCCAGTGACCCTTCGCTCGGAGTCCTTCGTTGAAGAGATCGATCGCAGCCATCTCGGCATCGTCAGCGAGACTGGCACCCTCGGCGATCACGGAAAGCAGATACTGCATCTCGAACTTCTCCTGTGTTTGGGGCGCGCATGCGGCCCGTGCGAAGCCCCCCTCAGCGGGCAGGCGTTCCATCCGACCACTGCTGCACCGGAATCGCGAACCCCGTCAGGTGATTGACCGTGTCTTCTATCCCGAGCACCGGGGACCCTGGCAAATTCGCTCCCGAGGCGGCCGGATCGAAATGCGAATAGAAGAACATGATGTGCGACGGCCAGTGCTTGCTGCTGTCGCCGGCGTATCCCTGCTTCGACATCATGTAGCACATTGCGCCGGGCGCCATCGGCGGCAGCTCCTTCGTGGCGATGGCCATCGTCGTGGCCTTCTCCACCTGATCCTTCGTGTGTCCGGCCAGCGCCAGTGCCGCCCGCTTCAGAATCATTGGAAGATGCGACTGCGCGCTCGGTGCATTCTCGCACTGCGGAACGCGCACTTTCGGATTCCAGAAGTCGGGATCGGTCGCGGAGCTCCATCCACGATCGACGAAGCAGACGAAGCCGTTCTTCCCGGTGACCGCGGTCTCGAAGCCGTGACGACCGAGCACGAGCACCGCGGCCTCGCGCGAGATGGAGGCCGGCGCCGCGGTGCGCGCCAGCGCGATCTCCGCGCTCCGGTCCATTAGATACTGCTCGACCGGAGCCATGCGCGGATACGCCGTCGCGCTATCCTGCGCCATTGCTGAATTCGCCGCGGAGAGCACGGCGAGTACGGCGACTGTGTTGATCGTGATGGAGCCGATCTTGGTTTGCTGCATTGGGCGGGTTTCCTCGGAGCAGGGCGTGGTGTTTCAACCGGTCTCACCACTACAACGAACAGACTTGCCCCGATCCGACAGCGCCCTCGAAGAATTTTCGGGCCGCGCTGATGTGAAGCGGCATCTCGTCGACGAGCCCCGCGTTGACGTATCGCGGTGCGACACGGGTCGAGTGGCGCCCGATGCCGTCTAACGCCAAGCTCACCTGCGGTCGATCACATACGAGCGAGCGCAGCGGGCCGCCGGAGACCGCCCCTCGGTTCGAGCGCCAAGTTAGGCCGGCGGCGCAAACGACTCGAGGGCACCGCACCGCGGACACCGCAGCGTGGTCACGGGGAGGCGCCCCGTGGGCTCTGCCATTCCCCACCAGTGCAGGTCTGGGCGGCCGGGTGCCCACCGCTCCTCGACCCAGCCCCCGTACGTCCGGTCGGCAACGAACCCCGGCTCCATCGGGGTGTGGCAGCGCAGACACTCAATGGGCGCATCCATGAGGTACCCCTCCTGTTCTTAATGTTGATGCTCGGCCTAACGCAGCGCTCGGTGGCGAGCGACCGGGCGCCTGCCGCTGGTAGCGTCCTCGGTGAAGCTGACGCCGTGTTTGCGCAGATTGGCTGCGGGCTTGCGGGCGTCCCAGGCGAAGTTGCAGTGCCATTCCGGCATGTCGATGCTTGTCCGAGGTGGATGCTTCCGCCTAACTTTGGGCTCATGCTGCGGGCTCGCATCGTGGATTTGCTTATGCTGCGAGCTTATGCTGCGAGGGTTACAATTAGATCGCAAGGGCCTGCGGCCCAAACGTTGGTCCATTTGGCTGCCAGGATCGCAACTCCGCATCCACTCAAGAGTTAAGTGCGATCGGCCAATAGCCCGACCTTGATTACGCTGCAAGGACTCGCGATAGAACGAACGCCGGCACATGAAACGACCAGAGCATCCGTGCTCGATACGTGAAGCGCCGCGAGCTACCGCTTGGGAAAGAGAAATCGCAGCATGGGACGCACCAAGCCCGCCCACGCCGCCTCGTTGTGCGGAGCGCCCTCGACCTCCACGTAGTCGAGATCAATGCCTAACGTCCATCCCTTGGCCTCGAGTGCGCCGCGCACGCGCCGCGCCGCCTCGACCACGCCTTCGCCCTCCGCGGTGCCCGTACTGAGCCAGATCTTGGTCGCCGGCTTCGCCCTGAGCGCCCGGATCCGTCGCACGATGAATCGGTTGTCCCACCATACCGACGGCGACAACACCGCCAGCTTTCCGAACACGCTCGGGTGAATCAGGCCCAGGTACAACGACACCAGCCCGCCGAGGGATGACCCACCGAGGCCGGTGTCGGCGACGTCGGGCATCGTGCGATAGGTCGCATCGATGAACGGCTTGAGCTCCTCCACCAGCATCCGCCCATACAACAGCGCTTTTCCCCCCGCCCGCCTGGCGGCATCGCGCGTCGGCGTGTATTCGTCGATGCGATACGCCCCGGCATTGTAAATGCCGACGATGATCGGCTGCCTGATCGCACCCTCGCGCGCCAGCGCGTCCGACGTCTCGTCCATGCGCCACTCGCCGGCAAAACTCGTCGCCTCGTCGAACAAGTTCTGTCCGTCCTGCATGTACAACACCGGATATCGCTTCGCCGCGTCCGTGTCGTAGCCTAACGGCAAATGCACCAGCACGTCGTGCCGCGCCGACACGTAGCGCGACGCGAACGCCGGATGCAAGCGGAACGCCCCCGTCAACGTCGTTGGGCGGCGCGGAGTCTCGTCGGTCATGGTCGTGTAACGTAACGCCCCGGAGCCACCTTACGTGCACCGCGAATACCATCAATGGTTCAGCCCCTCCCTCGGCCGCCCCATGGAGCTGCTCCGCTTCGGTCACGCCGGCGCCCGAGTCCTCGTGTTTCCCACGTCCATGGGACGCTTTTACGAGTGGGAAGACCGCGGCGTGATCGGCGCCCTCGGCGATCAGATCGACAACGGCTGGATCCAGGTGATCTGCGTCGACAGCGTCGACGCCGAGAGCTGGTACGCGAAATGGCGCCCGCTCTGGGAACGCGCGGCACGCCACGAGCAGTACGAACGCTACCTGATCGACGAAGTCCTGCCGCTTTCGCGACAGAACGCGAACCCGTTCCTCATCACCACCGGCGCAAGCTTCGGTGCATACCACGCGGTCAACTTCGCGCTGCGGCATCCGAGCCTCGTGGGACGCACCATCGGACTCAGCGGCCTCTACGACATCAAGGAAATGACGGGCGGCTGGTCCAACGACACGGTCTACTTCAACAACCCGTGCGACTTTCTCGTCCACGAGCACGATGAAGCGCGCCTCGCGGCGCTGCGGCGGCTCGACATCATTCTCGCCGTCGGCCGAGACGACGCGGCGCGCTCCAACAACGAATACCTGTCCACCGTTCTTTCGGCGAAGCATATTCCGCACGCCCTCCGGATCTGGGACGGGTGGTGTCACGATTGGCCCTACTGGGTCGAGATGATCCGCCGATACATGGGCGGCAACGCCTGAAGACGGGAGCCGGGCGATGGTGCGCAAAGTGGGACTGCTCGTTGGGCGGGAATGGTCCTGGCCGCCGGCGTTCATCGATCGCGTCAGACAGCAAGACGCCGGCGTCGAGGCCGAGCTCGTGCAGCTCGATGCGACGCGCATGGATGAGCCGTGTCCATATGCCGTGATCGTCGACCGGATCTCGCACGAGGTGCCGTACTACCGGAGCTACCTCAAATACGCGGTGCTCCAGGGCGTCACGGTCATCAACAATCCGTTCATGTGGACGGCCGACGACAAATTCTTTGGCGCCACGCTGGCCACCAGGCTCGGCGTCGCGAGCCCGAGGACGGCCGCGCTGCCTAACAAAGCCTACGTCGCGGGCATCAAGCACGACGAGAGCCTGCGCAACCTCCGCTACCCGATCGACTGGAAGGGGCTGATCGAATACGTCGGCCTCCCGTGCGTCCTCAAGGATGCGCACGGCGGCGGATGGAAAGACGTCTATGTGTGCCGGTCGCTCGACGAGCTGATCCATCATTACGACGCGTCGGGGCTGCTCACGATGGTGGTGCAGGAGTTCATCGAGTGGGAGCAGTTCGTGCGGTGTCTCGCCATCGGCCAGGACCACGTGCTGCCCATCAAGTACGACCCGCGCGAGCGCAAGTATCACGTGGACCACGCCCACCTGTCGCCCGCGTTAGGCGAACGCATCGTGCGCGACACGCTCACGCTCGTGCGGGCGCTGGGCTACGACATGAATTCGCTCGAATGGGCCGTGCGCGATGGCGTGCCGTACGCGATCGACTTCATGAACCCCGCGCCGGACATGGACATTTACTCGCTCACGCCCACGTACTTCGAGTGGGTGGTGGCGCACATGGCCGACCTGGCCATCCGCCTGGCGAAGGAGCCGCGGCCCCAGGCGCGCGAGCTGAGGTGGGATGGCCTGCTGGCCGCCGGCCGCCGCCTGCCTAACGCAGCGCCGATCTGACATGCATGCTCGGCGGGCCAATGCCTCACGCGCGAACGGTCTTGACGTCGTAGCGCCGGAACGCGGCGTCGGTGGTGAGAATGGGCAGCTCCTCGAGCTGCGCTTGCGCCACGAGCAACCGGTCGAACGGATCGCGATGATGCCGCGGCAGCGTGGCGACGTGCAACGTGTGACTCGCCAGTACCGGGAGCGCCGTGACCGCCGTGCGCACCATGAGTCGCGGAATGTACGTTGCCGGCGTCTCCGGCAGCGCCAGCTTGCCGAGCGCGAACTTGATCGCGATCTCCCACGTGCTGGCCGCCGACAGCACCAGCTCGTTGTCGGCCGCGATGACAATCGAGCGGCCCTTTTTCGAGAGCCGCTCGGGTGCCGCCACCATCCAAAGCCACACGTGCGTGTCGAGCAGAACTCTCACGTCTCGAAGACGTCGAGGAGCTCCGGCGGCAGCGGCGCATTGAAGTCGTCGCCGATCGTAATGCGCCCGCGTTCAGAGCCGAGCACGCGCTCGCCCTCCGGCAGCGTCACGGGCACGAGACGCGCGACAGGCACGCCCGCGCGCGCGATGTACACCTCCTGTCCCTCCGCGACGCGCTTCAGCAGCTTGGACAATTGGGTCTTGGCTTCGTGCACGTTGTACGTCCGACGCTTGGGCATGGCCACAATATGACTAATGCAGTGGACTAAGGCAAGACCACCATGCGCACGCGGTGCGTCATGACGCTCCGACGCGCGATCGAACGGTACCACGAGCGGCTCACGCCGGAAGTCGCCGCCGAGAGCCAGGCGTTGCTCGACGAGCAACTGCTGGCGCGCGGGTTGTTCTTCGGCGACCGCGCACTCTGCACCGTTCTGCGACCGCGCCTGTTGTTAGGCGAACAGTACCGATACGTCCAGCAACGGTGCGCGCTGCTGCTCGCCGCGTTCGCCCGCGCGCTCGGTGCGGCGCTCGGCGATCCCGCCGTGCTCGATCAGTTCGGACTCGAGGATTGGGAGCGCACGCTCGTCGAGTTCGATCCCGGGTTTCGTGAGGCGAGCCCGACCTCGCGCCTCGACGCATTCTACGACGCCGATGCCGGCCCCCTCTACTTCACCGAGTACAACGCGGAGACGCCCGCGGGACTGGCGTACGGCGACGCGCTCTCCGATGCGTTCCTGGCGCTGCCGGTCGCCGGCGACTTCCTGCGCGAGTACGAGCTGCGCCCGCTCCCCGCGCGGCACGGCGTGCTGTTCCCGCTGCTCGACTCGTTCCGGAGCTGGCGCGGGGCGCGGGAGCAGCCGCGCATCGCGATCCTCGACTGGCGCGAAGTGCCCACCTACAACGAGTTCGTGCTCTTCGAGCGCTACTTCCATGCGTTAGGCATCCCGAGCGTTATTGCCGACCCGCGCGAGGTGGCATACGAGAACGGGCGCCTCGTCTGCGGCGACTTTCACATCACGCTCATCTACAAGCGCGTGCTGCTCAGCGAGCTCGTGGCGCGCGGCGGCATCGACCATCCGGTCATCCGCGCGGTCCGCGACCGCGCGGCGTGCATGGTGAACCCGTTTCGCTGCAAGATCCTGCACAAGAAAGCGAGCCTCGCCGTCCTGAGCGACGAACGCAACGCGCACCTCTTCACCGCCGAGCAGCGCGACGCGATCGACGCGCACATCCCCTGGACTCGGGTCGTGGCCGAGCGCACCACGGTATATCAGGGCGACCGCATCGACCTCGTGCCGTGGATCGCGGCCAACCGCGACACGCTGGTGCTCAAGCCCAACGATGAATACGGCGGGAAGGGCATCGTCCTCGGCTGGGAAGTGGATGACGACACCTGGTCGGACGCCCTCGCGTCCGCGCTCGAGGCGCCGTCGATCGTCCAGCGGCGGATCCGGCTGCCCACCGAGCCCTACCCCAGTTTTGTCGATGGATCCGTACAGTTCACCGACCGGATGGTGGATCTGGCGCCTTTCGTGTCCCACGGCCGCTACGTCGAGGGCTGTCTGACGCGGCTGGGCACCACACCGCTGCTCAACGTGACCGCCGGCGGCGGATCGACCGTTCCGACCTTCGTGACCGCTCGCCGTTAGGCATTCGAGGGGGAGCCATGCAACAGCCGTCGCTCACGTTAGGCGTCGAGGAAGAGTATCAGATCATCGATCCGGAGACGCGCGAGCTCCGGTCGTACATCACCGAGATCCTCGCCGGCGACCACCTGGTAATGGAAGAGGTGAAGCCGGAGCTCCACCAATCGATGGTGGAGATCGGCACCAAGGTCTGTCGCACGCCGGGCGAGGTGCGCTCGGAACTGGTGCGACTGCGCGGGACCGTGATGCAGCTCGCCGCGCGCAAGGGCCTCAAGATCGCCGCCGCCGGCACGCACCCATTCTCCAGCTGGATCACGCAGGAAATCACGCCGCTCGAGCGCTACATGGGCGTCAAGCAGGACCTGCAGGATCTCGCCCAGCAGCTGCTCATCTTCGGCACGCACGTCCACATCGGGATCGAGGACCGCGACTTTCTCATCGACGCCATGAACGTGGCGCGCTACTTCGTGCCGCACGTGCTGTGTCTCTCGACGAGCTCGCCGTTCTGGATGGGCCGCCTGACCGGCCTCAAGTCGTACCGCAGCGTGATCTTCCGGAATTTCCCGCGCACCGGGATTCCACCCGAGATGCACGCGTGGTCGGACTACGAAGCGGTGCTCGACGCGCTCGTGCGCACGCACTGCATCCCCGACGGCTCCAAGATCTGGTGGGACGTCCGGCCTAACTGGAGCTACCCGACCCTCGAGTTCCGCGTCTGCGACGTGTGCACGCGGGTCGAGGAAGCGGTGTGCGTGGCCGCGATCCTGCAAGCAATCATCGCGAAGTTGTGGAAGCTGCGCCGCGACAACCTCACGTTCCGCACCTATCCGGGGTCGTTGCTCGAGGAGAACAAGTGGCGCGCCGTCCGCTATGGCCTGAGCGGAAAACTCATAGATTTCGGCAAGGGCGAAGAGCTGCCGGCCTCGGATCTCATTCGCGAGCTGGTGGGTTGGTTCATCGACGACGTCGTCGACGATCTGGGGACGCGCGCCGAAGTCGAGTACGCGTACACGATTCTCTCCAACGGCACGAGCGCTGATCGCCAACTGGCGATGTTCAAGCGCACCGGGGACCTGAAAGACGTGGTCGACCAGTTGGTCAGAGAGACGGCTGAAGGAGTAGATTGTTAGGAGAGGGAAGCGCCTCGCCAAGGAGACACGGTTTTGTCCGCATCGCGCCCGATAATCGGCATCACGACACAGACCCTGGACGCCATCCCGGACGAGCTGCCGCGCTGCTGGGTGATGAGCCAGCGGTACGTGCACGCCATGGCCGAGTCGGGAGGGGTGCCGTGGATCATCCCGCTCATGCCCGACGATCCGGACACCATGCGCAGGATCTACGAGCAGTTGGACGGTCTGCTGCTGCCGGGCGGTGTCGACATCGATCCGCGCACCTATGGCGCGTCCCGTCTCGCGGGGTGCGGGCGCACCGACATCGACCGCGATCGCGCCGAAGTCATGCTCACGCGGTGGGCGATGGACGACGGCAAGCCTGTGTTAGGCATCTGCCGCGGCGTGCAGCTCATCAACGTCGCCGCCGGCGGCACGCTGTACCAGGATGTGGCGGCCGAGATGCCCGGCGCGATCAAGCACGACTATTTCCCGCACGGCGGCGCCAATCCGCGCGACCAGCTGGTGCACGAGGTCGCGGTCGCGCCGGCGTCGCGCTTGGCGGCGCTGCTCGAGGAGCAGGGCGCGATGGTGAACAGCATGCACCACCAAGGCATCAAGTCGGTGCCACCATCGTTGGTCGCCACCGCGCACGCACCGGATGGCCTCGTGGAAGGGCTCGAGTCGACCGACGATGCGTTTCTGTTCGGCGTGCAGTGGCATCCCGAGGACCTCACGCACGCCGACTGGCACATGCGCCGGCTGTTCGCCGGTTTGCTCGACGCGGGTCGCGCATGGCGCGGTGCCGCGCGGTAACTGCCGGCACCGTCGCCCCCGTCTAACGGAATAACGACACCCTCAACATCGACACAGAGGGGCACCGGAAATAGGCGCCTGCGGCAGACGCGCGGTCATTTCCAGGACTCGGTCGGCACGTCGTTAGGCGGCTCGAGCGATTGCAGATAGGTGACGAGCTTCCAGATGCCGGCCGCCGGCATGATGCCGCCGAACGCCGGCATACCCTGGCGACGCCCATCGTAGATGGAGGAGAAGATCTCGCCGGCGGCGCCGCCGTAGCGCCACCGCCCATCGGCGAGACTGGGTCCGACCCAACCGGTCGCTCCGCCGCCGTGGCAGCCATCGCAGTTCATCGCCGTGAACAGCGCGGCACCGGCGGTCACCGCGGCCGTGTCGCCGGCGTATGGGTTCGTGAGCGTCGTTCCGCGCGGTACCGCGCCGCCCGCCGCAATGTGAGAAGGATACGCGATCGCAGGTGGCGCGTCGCTGTGCGTTGGCGCCGCACCGCCTTTGGTTTCTCGACAGGCCGCCGCGAGCGCAAGCACGATCGCCGGTCGCGCAACCCGCTGGATCATCGTCTGCGTCATCGGATCGTCTCCTCGGCTGCGCCTAACGAACTGGGACTCAGAGCGCGAAGATCCACACCATGCCGCCCTGGCTCGTGTGTCTCGCCAGATCTTTCGCGAAGTCGGCCGGTGGACGAACGTCGGCCGGATCGTCGGATCGCACGTCGCCGGCAAGCAGGAACCAGTCACCGCCGATCCCGGCATACACGGCCACGTACTGTTTCCCGTCCGGGCCGCGGTACGTAATCGGGTTGCCGACGACACCCGATCCCACCTTGAAGCTCCAGAGAATCTTTCCCGTCCGCGCATCGGCGGCGCGGAGCCAGCCGTCGAGCGTCCCGTAAAACACGACGTCGCCCGCGGTCGCGACGACCCCGCTCCACACCGGCCACCGCTCCTTGATCTCCCACACCTTCCGCCCAACGGACGCGTCCCATGCCACGAACGCGCCCATGTAGCCGCCGGCGCCGGCATAGTAGGGCGAGTTGGCGCCGATGTACGGCGTGCCGCGAATGTGCGCAGCGGGAACGGCCTGATAGTCCATACACATGTTGCTCGTGGACACGTAGAAGAGGTGCGTGCGCGGCGAATACGCAACCGGCGAGGCCGGACTCTTGCCGCCTTCCAGCGTTGGGCAGATGTTCTTCACGTTGCCGCGCGACACACCGGTGAGCTTGCTCGAGTCGACGACGGGACGCCCGGTCTCGAGGTCGATGCGCTTGGCCCAGTTCTCCTGCACGAACGGTTGGGCGACGAGCACCTGGCCGGTCGCACGGTCGATCGTGTACGCGAATCCGTTCTTGTCGAAATGGACGAGCACTTTGCGAATCGTGCCGTCGATGCGCAGGTCGGCCAGAACCATCTCGGCGGTTGCGTCGAAGTCCCAACTATCGTGCGGCGTGAACTGATACGCCCACACGAGCGATCCGTCCTCGGGGCGCCGCGCCATCACGCTCGTCGTCCACTTGTTGTCTCCGGCGCGTTGCTCGGGATTGTACGGCGCGGGATTACCTGTCCCGTAATACACGAGATCGAGCGTCGAGTCGTACGACATCCAGCCCCACACCGGCGCGCCTCCCGTCTGCCAGGCGTTGTTAGGCCACGTGGACGCGCCGAGGTTCGGGGCGTGATCGTAAAACGGTTTGAACTGGCCCGGCTTGGCGAGCAGCTCGCTGTCGGCTCCGATGTTATAGCCGGTCCACACGACGCGGCCCGATTGCAGGTCGAGTCCCTTGACCCATCCGCGGATGCCGAATTCGCCACCGGACGCGCCGACGAGCACGCGATCTCTCGCGACGAACGGCGCCATGGGCGTCGTTTCGCCGTTGGATACGTCGGCGATGGTGGTCTCCCACAGCTGCTTGCCGGTCTTGGCGTCGACGGCAACCGTGTGGCCGTCGAGCAGGTTGTACACGATTTTCCCCTCGGCGTAGAACGCGCCTCGATTGACCGCGTCGCAGCAGGCGACGCCGACCGCGTTAGGCGAAACGGCGGGGCGATACTTCCACTCGAGCGGGTAGTCGGGCTGCGTGAGGTCGAACGCGTACAGCGTGTTCGGATACGGAGTCACCACGTACATCGTGTTGTGTACGACGAGCGGCTGTCCTTCGTGACCGCCCAGCACGCCGGTGGAAAAGGACCACACAGGATGCAGACGTGCGGCGTTAGCCGGCGTAATTTGCGAGAGGCCGCTGTACCGCGTGGACGCATAGTCCTTGCCCGGCATGGTCCACTCGCCATCGTCGGACGCCGCCGCAACCGTGGTGCGCGGGCCGGCGATCGCTCCCGGTGTGAACGCGACGGCCGCCCACGCAACTGCGGTTGCGCACGCCGCTCCGAACAACACGGATGTGAGATGCACCTTCATCATGTTTCGCCTCGAACGCGACGGTACGATCATCGCTCCATCCGGCGAAGAACGCTATGCCATCGGCGCGCGGTGAAGGGCGATTCCATCAATTTGCTTCTCACCGGCGAACCGTGCTCATCGATCCGATAGACCCGTGCGTTCAATAGCGTGAATCCCTCGACCTCTCCATAACCAACATCGTATGACAAATCGGCGTCCTTTTTCTGCCGTAGTCCTCGCCGCGTGGGCGCTCGCATCCGCGGCTCCGTCGCTTCACGCCCAACAGACGCCCCCTCCGGGCGCCGCGCGCTGGTGGCACGACATCACCGTCATCGCCGACGACAGCATGCACGGGCGGCGCACCGGCACCGCCGACTACGTCGAGGCTGCGCATTATGTGGCGAGCCAGTTTCAGGCGGCAGGGCTCGCACCGGGCGGCAGCGACGGATACTTCCAGACCGTGCACCTGGCCGAAGCGCGTGTCGTGCCCGACAGCTCGAGCCTGGTGCTGGAGTCGACGGGCACGAGCGACACGCTGCCGCTCCGGGTGCGCATAACGCCATCGTCGGCGGCCCGAGCGGATGGCCCGCTGGTGTTCGTCGGGTACGGCCTCGCCTTACCGGGCGTGCACGACGATCTCGCCGGCGTGGACCTGCGCGGCAGGGTGGCCGTGTATCTCGACCGCATGCCCAAGGGACTCAACGCGACGCTCTTCGCGCACGGGCGCGCATCGCGCTGGAAGGAGCTCGAGCGGCGCGGCGCGGTCGCCGGCATCGCGATCGCCGATCCGGCTCCGCCTAACGGAAACCGGCCGCCGCCGCGTCCGGGCGCGCGGCCCGTAATGGGACTGGCGGACGATTCGCTCGAGCGCGGCGTGCTGGTGAGCGTCGGCGGCGAAGACGCCGAGAAACTGTTCGCCGGCTCGGGCCACACGTACGCCGAGATGGTCGCGCTCTCCGACGCGCAGCAGACGCTCCCGACCGTTCCGCTCGCACCGCGATTGCGCGTGCGCCTGGACATCCAGCGCACGCCGGTGGACGCGCCGAACGTCGTCGGCGTGCTGCGCGGCAGCGACGCGGGGTTGCGCGACCAGTATCTCGTCGTGAGCGCGCACCTGGATCACCTGGGCGTTGGGCGGCCGGTGAACGGCGACAGCATCTACAATGGGGCGATGGACAACGCGTCAGGCATCGCCACGCTGCTCGAAACGGCGCGTGCGTTCAAGGATCGACACGTGAGGCCGAAGCGCTCGGTCATCTTCCTCGCCGTGACCGGCGAAGAGGAGGGCGAGCTCGGCTCCGCGTACTTCGCGCTCCATCCTACGGTGCCGGCATCGGGGATCGTGGCCGACCTCAACACCGACATGTATCTGCCGATTCAGCCGCTGACGGGCGTGTTCGCGTACGGCTGGAACGAATCCGATTTGGGCAAAGACATTCTGCCGGTGCTGCGGCAGCACCATCTGGCGAATCTGGAAGATCCGGAGCCGGAGCAGGTTCGCTTCATTCGCAGCGACCAGTACAGCTTCATTCAACGCGGCATCCCGGCGCTGGCGTTCAAGGTGGGTTACACGAAAGATTCACCAGGCGATTCGACGGTCACGCGGTGGCTCGACACGCGCTACCACAGACCGTCGGACGATCTCGCGCAGCCGGTGAATTTCCAGACCGCCATCGCGTTCGATGCGATGTACTTCGACATCGTGCGCGCCGTGGCCGACCGCCCAACGCGGCCGGCGTGGTACCCGACGAGCGTGTTCGCGTCGATCAAGCGCCCGGGGCAGTAGGGCGCCGCAGCGGGCGGCGATTTATTACCATCGCATGCAATCGAGACGTTTCCGGATCATCCGCCGGTCCCGGGCAGCCGCAGCGGCCGCGTCCTGGTGAGGGTGTCCCAGTGCATTTCGGCAATCTGCCGCTCGATCTGCGCGATGCGGTCGGTGAGCTCCCGGGCCGGCGCTGCGTTAGGCGCATGCACCTTGCCGAGCGCGATGAAGCTCTCCATCATCGTTTTGTAGGCGTAGGGCGAGTAGCCCGCCTTGACGACGAGCTCCGCGCCTAACGAGTCGCAGCGGTATTCGAGCACCTGCCCGTAGCTCGCGCCGAACTCGCCCCACCGCCATTGCGACGCGTTGGTCACGTCGCGGTGCTCGGTGGTCACGAGGCTGTCGATGCGGCGCGACACCTGGCCGTTGTCGATGTGCTCGATCTCGTGCGCGATCACCGCCGCGGCTTCGTCCTCCGTGCCCATGTAAGACAGAATGCCGCCCCAGATGACGATGTGCCCGCCGGGCAGCGCGAACCCGCTCTTGATGCCCGGGTGCGGATCGAAATGGATGGTCCACGGCAGCTTGCGCTTGGTGAAGCGGCCGAGCGAGTCGGCGATGCCTTGCAGGTAGGCTTGGATGCGGTCGCTCTCGGGCGTCGGGCGGATGCCGCGCGTGCTGTCGAACTGGCGGGCGAGTGCGGCGCCGAGCGCAATCTCCTCCGAATCCGTGGCCGAGAGCGCCGAAACAGCGGGCGTCCTCGCGCCGGCGTGCGCCTTCGTGCCTAACGTTAGTGCCGAGCCGCCGAACAGCGCGAGCGTACCGAGCAGAAGGAACCCGCGGCTCATGGAGACCTCGAAACACGACGTGAAGGGAAACGTCACAGCCTTCCTCGCTTTGAGGGTGGCGACACCTGCTTGGCCCGTTTGCGCGCCGGGGGCTCAGCGAGCTTCCAGAACAGCCGCTCCCCGATCACCGTCACCTTGTGGCCCTTGGCCGCGAGACGGCGCACCTCGATCAGCTTCGAGCCGCCGTCCTTGCCCGCGATCTGTTGCTTGTTAGGCCGGCCGCGAACCAGAATGTCCGTCGTCGCGCCGGGCGTCGACTGCACGATCGCGCCGGCCTTCTTCGCCGCCGCGATCGCCGCCGCGCGCGGACGCACGAGGAATCCGGTGAACGAAACCCGCTTGCCGGCCAGTCGTTCGACGCGCCCCAGCCTGGGCTGCCTCGCGCGGTGTCGCAGCGCCTCGATCAATTCGCGCGCGGCGTCATAGCGTTTGCCGCGCGAGCCGAGGCATCCATGGATGACTTCCTTCAGGTGATCGCTGCAGGGCAGGGTGCGCACATCCTTGCTGCGGACGGCGCTCGAGATGTCGCCGCGCAGGAGCATCACCGCGAGCAGTCCGATCTGATAGACATCGTCGCGCTTCTGCCACCGCCGCACGCGACCCCATGCGATCTCGTTGGGCGCGTGCATCCGGTTGAATGCATCGGCCGTCACGCCGCGCCGATTGAGCTGGTGCGTCGCGATGCCGAAGTCGCCGAGCTTGAGGTGCCCGCCCTCGCACACGAATACGTTGAACGGCGTGAGGTCGCGGTGCAGCGCCTGCCCGCGGTGCAGCGCGTCGAGCACGCCGAGTATGGCGGCGATTTCGCGGCGCACGTAGCGCTCGGTCTGTGGACCCACGCGCTCGAGCCACGAGCCCAGGTCGCCATGCTCGGCGTATTCCATGGCGAGGCAGTATCGCATCGCGCCGTTCGCGAATTCGGCGAACCGGTCGATGATGCGCAGGGCGCGTTCCTGCGACGCCAACAGCTCGGCGAAGTACGCCTCGCGCAGCCAGCCGGCGAGATTGTCGCTGATCTTGATGCACACGTTGAAGGTGGCGCCCGACGCAAGCGTGGTCGTGGCCAGATACACTTTGCCGAAGCCGCCGCTGCCGATCATCCGCTCGAGCCGATAGGTGCGACCGGTCTCGGAGCTGTGCGCCACTGCTCCCGGCTCGACCGAGAGTCCGCTCGGTTGCAACCCGCGGAGGCGCGTGACGCGAGCGGTTGTGCTGGGATTGCGCTGAGTCGCCATACGATAGTTCCGGGAAGCAGCGACGCGTTCGAGACACGGCGGTGAAACGGCCACCCCAAGATAATACGGCTGGACGGGCCACAGGATTTTCCGTCGACGCGCCCTGCTGGATCGGCGCCCGACGCGCGTCCGCTGCCGGCGCGGGGGCGCCGCGCCGCCGCGGCGTGCCTAACGAAAGCCCCGGG
Source organism: Gemmatimonadaceae bacterium (assembly GCA_036273715.1). Classification (NCBI taxonomy): domain Bacteria; kingdom Pseudomonadati; phylum Gemmatimonadota; class Gemmatimonadia; order Gemmatimonadales; family Gemmatimonadaceae; species Gemmatimonadaceae bacterium. The sequence goes on along the minus strand of DASUHB010000026.1, from coordinate 34,763 downwards.
TGCGCGATGCGCCTGCGTCTTCCCGGCGGCCGGCGGCGAATCGGCGCTCGTCGAGAGCGGACGCGGGGCAGCCGCCCGGTGAATGTTGCGCCCCTCTAGACTGCCCAACCGACACGACGCATCTTCCTCTCCGTGCCCGGCTCGGACGATCTCCTCCGGCTTTCGACCGCACTCAGCCAACGCTACGTCATCGAGCGCGAGCTCGGCAGTGGCGGCATGGCGACCGTGTACCTCGCGCACGATGTGCGCCACGATCGACCCGTCGCCCTCAAAGTGCTGCGGCCGGAGTTGGCAGCCATCGTTGGCGCGCAGCGCTTTCTCCACGAGATCCGGACCACCGCGCAGCTCCAGCACCCGCACATCCTCGCGCTGCACGATTCCGGCGAAATCGACGGGACCGTGTTCTACGTGATGCCGTTCGTGAAGGGGGTGAGTCTGCGAGACCGCCTCGAGCGCGAGGGGCAGCTGCCCGTGGTCGACGCGGTGCGCATCGCCTCGGAGGTGGCGGACGCGCTCGGCTACGCGCACGAGCATGGCGTGATCCACCGCGACATCAAGCCGGAGAACATCCTCCTGCAGGACGGGCACGCGGTGGTCGCCGATTTCGGCATCGCGCTCGCGGCCAGCGGCGGCCCGGCGGCGGTCCGCCTAACGGAAACCGGCTTGAGTCTCGGGACGCCCGCCTACATGGCCCCCGAGCAGGCGATGGGCGACCGGGCGCTCACGCCGCGCGTCGACATCTATGCGTTAGGCTGCGTGGTGTACGAGATGCTGGCCGGGGAGCCGCCGTTTTCCGGCCCGACGGCCCAGGCCATCGTCGCGCGCGTGATGACGGAGGAGCCGCGGCGCCTGCATGCCCAGCGGCGGACCGTGCCGGCCGAGCTCGACGACTGCGTGCGCAAGGCGCTCGAGAAACTGCCAGCCGATCGCTTCGCCACGGCATCGGAATTTCGCGCGGCGCTCACGGTGCCGGCCCCGGGCGTCGTGGGCGGCCGGGCGAGCGGGCGTCCGATGCTGCTCGGGCTCGCTGCCGCGCTCATCGTCGGCATCGGGCTCGGTGCGCTCGCCGCGTCGCTCCGGCGGCCCCCCGTCGACACGACACCGCACCGCTGGAACATCGTCCTGCCGCCTAACGAAAGCGTCGCGCTCGTTGGTCCGTCGACCCCCGGGGGCTGGTACAGCGCCATGGCGGCGTCGCCCGATGGCAAGCAGCTGGCGTACGTCGCCCCGCAGGGCAGCACCACCGTGCTCGTGCTGCGATCCGCGGAGACCGGCGACGAGGCGGCGGTGCCCGGCAGCGACGGCGCGTCCGATCCCTTCTATTCGCCCGACGGGGCGTGGATCGGCTTTGTCAGCGGCAACCTGCTCCGCAAGGTGTCGTCGACCGGGGGAACGCCCATCACGCTGGCGCAGGTCGCGAGCGTGACCGGAGCCGTGTGGGTGACGCCCGACGAGATCGTGGTCTTCGAGCGAAACGGCTTCGAGCTGCACCGCGTGGCCGCAGCGGGCGGCGGCGCCGATTCCGTCACCCGCCTAACGACCCAATTCGGCACGCCGGGCGCCCTTCCGGGCGGCCGCTGGCTCGTCGGGCAGCTCAGCTCGGGGCAGCTCGCGCTCCTGTCGCTCGAGAACGGATCCGAGCTCGCCATCACGCAGCGCGGCGTGCTGGCACTCGACTCGGTGCGACAATCCGACCTCTTGTTCGGTGCGAGTCCGCAGTGGATCCGCGGCGGCTACCTCGTGTACGCCACGGGCGACGGCCAGCTGTCGGCGATGCCGTTCGACGCCGCCCGCCGCGCAGTGTTAGGCGAAGCGGTCCCCGTCGTCACCGGTGTGCGCATGGAAGCGGGCTTCGGAGCCGCCGAGTACGCGATCTCCGGCGACGGGACGCTGACCTACGTCCCGGGCGCCAATCAGCTCTACGTGAACGTCGCCCTCGTCTCGCCCGACGGCCATCTCGATACGCTGCCGTTCCCCCGCGGACCCTACACGCAGCCGCGCGTCTCGCCCGACGGCACCCGGCTCGCCGTGCAGGTGCGCAATCCGTTAGGCGGATGGCAGGTGATGCTGATGGACATGGCCACCGGCGTCCGCCAGCAGGTGCCGGTGGACGGCAACTATCGCGCGTTTCCGGCGTCGTGGCTCCCGTCCGGCCATGCGCTCATGATCGGCCTGTTCGACCCGGTGCAGTTCCTGAACTACGGCGCGCGCATCCAGGCGTTGGACACGGGCGCGTGGACGAACCTCCATCTGTCCAACGCGTCGTACATGACGGTGGCGCCCGACGGCAAGTCGTTCGTGTTCTCGGACTGGCGCCGGCACGATCTGTATCTTCGGTCGCTGGGCCCCGACACGACGTCGACGCGCGTGCCCGGCGGCGTCGGCACGGCGGCGAGCTTTTCCCCGGACGGCCGGTGGTTGTCGTGGGGCGGCGACGATGGCTCGGTGGACGTCACCCCGCTGCCGCCGACGGGCACCGTCTACCACATTGCCCAGCAGGGCGACATGCCGCTCTGGATGCCTAACGGCAGAGCGATCGTGTACCGCGACCGCTCGCGCTACTACCGCGTGCCCGTCACCACGACGGGCGGCTTCCACACCGGGAAGCCGACGCTGCTGATCGAAGGGTCGTTTCTCTCGGCGTTCGCGTGGAACCACGCGATGAGTCCCGATGGGCGGGTGCTCGTGCTCATGAACAGCCCCGATCGGGACGCGCGGACGCTCGAGACGATCACGAATTTCCAGTCGCTTGTGGCGCGCACGACGCACGCGGGCCGTCGGTAGGACACGGCCCGTCGTGTTGCGGACCAACGCTGCACGTGGCCGGCGATGGGCGGTCTACTGCACCACGCGGCTCACGCACGAGAACCCGGAAAAGAATCCCTTCCGCAGCACCGGCGGCACGTTGTTCAGACCGACGTCGAGCCCGACCTTCGCACCGGCGCCGTTGCCGGGGATGTTCCATTCGGCGCGATAGTCGGTGGCCGTCGGTTCCCACGTGGCCGCGGCGCCGAACAACTGGAACACCGCCCACGTGCCGTGGAAGCTGGCGACGTTCGCCCAGGTACTGCCTTGCTCGACCGCGATGGTCGCTTCGCCCGACGGTTGGAACGTCCACGTGAATTGGTGCGGCTTGACCGCGGCGGCGTAGTCCACCGTCAGTCCATCGCCCACCACGCGGAGGCGGCCGCTCTGCGGCATGAGGTAATTGGTGAGACTGAGCGTGAGGCGGGGCTCGTTGGAGCCGGCCGGGAAAATCGCCGCCGAGAATTGCGCGGCGCGGTTGAAGAACGAGAGAAAGGCCGGATTGACGTTCAGCGTACCGCCCGACTTCGGCGCGAACGTGCTGCCCTGGGCCTGGATCACGTTCTGGAGCGCATCGTTGTAATAGGTCCACAACGACCCCGTGCCCGGCTTGAACACCGTGCTCACCTCATCGAGCGACGCCTGAATCGGCGACCGCTCGTTGAACGGATACTTCGTGAAGAGCGTCGCGTTCCTGGCGCAGAACGACTCGCCTTTTCCGTTCAGCTGGCCGGCGCCGTAGTTGCGCAGATAGGGATCGATGCTGGCCAGCGGTTCGGTGAGCAGGCGCTGGATGGCGGTCGCCACCGCGGGCTCGCGCCCGACGACGAAGCTCTGCGCCAGCTTCTGTGCTTCGCCGCGCGCGGCATTGGCGTTCTGCGTCGCGTTGGCGATGGCGCCTTCGGACTGCCCGGGCGGGGCCGTCGCCACCTGGCCTAACGAACCCTGCAGCGTGAGCAGGGCGGCCATGTAGCCCTGCACCGACTGGCCGATCAACTTGTCGGTCTGGCCGGGCGGCACGACGGCGTGCGCCGGCTGCAGCGCGTTGCCGATCGTCGTATCCGTGTTCGTGTTCTGCGACGCGATCGAGATCAGGGCGAGCAGCGGCGACTGGTTGCCCGACAGCTGCGCGAGCTTGGATGCGGCGTCGCTCACGTTGCCGTACCGGGTCACGCTCGCGCCCTGCAGATACTCGCGCCAGGCGGCGATGTAGTCGTTCTCGTAGCGCGCGCGGAGGTCGGCCAGCGCCTTGGTCTTGTCGACCAGACTCGGCGGCTCGTCGCCCAACACCCAGCGTTCGCCCTGGAAGAACCGGTCCGCGCTGCCTAACGCACGCTGCATCGCTGCGTAGCCCGGCTTGGTGAACGCGCCGCGCACGGTGACGCGATCCAGCACATAGGCCGCCGAGCCGGGGACCATCTTGTTGAACTGGATGGCGGCGTGCCCGCTGTCCGCTTCGGCGAGCATCGCCTGGTAGATGGGCTCGATACCGGTGAACTGGCGCAGAAACGAGCGCGCCCGTCCGACGAGCGATGTGTCGGCGGCGAAGCTGAACGGGTCTCCTAACGGAAGCTCGCGCGCGTAGAACGCGAACTGGCGCTGCGCCAGCTGGCTCTGCGCCGTGTCCGGCGCGCGAACGCCCGACCACTCGGTGAGCAGCACCGGCGACAAGAAGTCTTCGGTACTGCGCTCGGGGTTCGTCGTCGTGATCAGATACGCCTTGAGGATGCGATACGTGCTGCCGTAGTCGTCTGTCGGGCGCGGCGCCGGCGGCACGGCGCGCAGCGCCGACTCGAGCGCGCCACGCGTATCCTCGAACAACAGCTTGTCGTACGACGTGAAGTATGCGCGCCGGGCATCGGACAACAGCGCGCCGCCCGTGTACAATCCCCACTCGAGATGCTTCGGCGGCCCGTTCCGATCGTAGTCGCGCAGCATCTGCACCTGCGCCCGCAGCGTGTCCAACTTGTGGAGCGTTTCCACCGGGGGAGCGCCGGAGCCGGCCAGCGTCAACGCCATCGCATCGTGCGTCTCGGCGGCCGTGTCGGCCGCCAGCTGCTTGTTGCCCGACCAGGAAATCGTGAAGCCTAACGCGAGCACGACGCCGGCCGCGGTGGCGACCGCGAGCGCGACGCGCCGCAGCGTGTTGACCCGGGCGCCGCCGCGGGTCACGCGCATGGCGGCGCGGTCGCCTAACACAACATCCGTGAACAGCCGCCCGAGGAACACCCACTGCGGTACTTTGCGCGTCGCGGCCGCGGCAGGCGCCGTGCGCGCCTGCGCCGCCATCTGCTCGGCGCGAAACACCGCCGTGGCCGAGCGCGCCTCGCCGCGCGATTGCAGTGCCGCCGCGGCCGCCGCCGGAGCGGCGTCGTTGATGTACACGGGCCTGACGCCCGCGAAGTAGTATCCGCGCAGGAACGGACTCACCTGCAGCTGACTCGGCCGACACAGCTCGACGAGGAACTGCGTCACCACCGCGCCCGTCTTGCGAAGCTCGCGCGGAAACTCGTACGCGCCCGGCTTGGGTTCCACGGCTGCCTCGCGGCCCAGCGCCTGCAGCCGCCTGTCGGCGAGCGAGACGAACAACCGCTGAAACGATTCAGCAATGCGCTTTGCCTGGCGGTCCGCATAGAGTCCGGCGGCGCCGGCGTCCGCGGGCAGGGTGACGCCGAGCACCTCGCGTCCTTCCTCGTTCGAGAAGTTGCGCACGTAGTCGGCGAAGTACGCGATCCGGTCCGCCTTGGTGAAGAGGACGTACACCGGAAGCCGAATGCCCAACCCGCGTGCCAGTTCGTTCAACCTCTCCCGCAGCATGCGGCCTAACGCAACCGCCTGTTCGCTCGCCCCCGGCTGGACCAGGTGGTCGCAGCTCACGCACACCAGGGCCAGGCGCGACGCCTGCGCGCCGCCGCCGAGGACGGCCGCCAGGCGCCGCGGCTGCAGGTAGCGGATGAGGCGCGCGAACCGCCCCGGATCCGCCGCCAGCGGACCGCCGGCTTCGACGAACACCGTGTCGCGCGCGTACCAGACGTTGACCCCTTTCGTCGGCGCGACGGTCTCATCGCGAGAGACGCCGCCGCCGGCCAGCATCTCCGGCTCGAGGCCCGAGCGCACGATGGTCGTGGTCTTGGCGCTGCCCTCCGCGCCTAACAGAATGACCATCGGCAGCCGCGCGAGCGTGCCCGCGGCCTTGCCGCCGGTGCGCGACGCGGCCAGCTGCGCGCGCGCCGCGTGCATCGCGGCGTCGATGTCGTCGGTCTTGCCCGGCGCCGCCGGTGCGAGCTGCCGCAACAGGTACCACACGATGAACGCCGCGGCAACGAAGCCGAGCACCCACAGCCCGAACCGGAAGACCCAGACGTCGGACGCCTTGAGATGCAACGCCGCGGCGCCGAACCACACGACGACCACGAACACCAGATAGATGACCGAGGCGATCACCCAGATTTTCGCCTTACGCGACATGGCGGGACCCGAGCGAAAGAGGCAGGCCGAACGGGCTCACCGGGCCACCTGCGCGGCGGCGTCGTGCACGGCGGCCACGCTCGACCGGAGCGATGCGGAGTAGATGCCGAACAGCGCGGCGGCGATGAGGAACACGGCGATCATGGCGATGCCTAACCGCTTCGACCAGACGTCGCCGCCGGCGCTCGGGATGTCGCCGGCCGGCGGCGTCCAGGACGGCGACAGCTCGCCGGACGGGCCGCGGATACGCTGTATCTTTTCGGCGACGCGCGACATGAGCGCGTGCAGCTCGCCGCCATCGCTCGCGCTGTACCGCCCGTGAAAGCCCAACAGCAGACAGAGCTCGAACACCTCGAGCACGTCGGCCCCATCCTCGGAATCCGGACGGGCCAACAGGTACTGCAGGTTCTGGAAGAACAGTTCGCCGCCCAGATGCCCGCCGAAGATTTCGTCCTGGAGCGGCTTGCGCGGCCAATCGGCGAACATCGGCTGCGTGGAGTTGAGCACCGACTCATCGAGGAACGTGACGACGGCGTACAGCACGAGCCGCACGTCCTCGTCCGCGTACCCGGCCTGGCGCGCCTGCTGCTCGGCGGCGCCCATCACCTGCTTCATGTGGGCGCGGAACGAGTCGGCATCGGCGGCGACCTGGCGGTTGGCGCGCAGCCTAACGGTAGCCGTCAGCACTTCCTGCATCGCGAGCGCGAGCTGGCCGCGGCGCGCGGACGGCGCGACGGGCGCCGAGGCCGGCGCGGGCGGAGCAACGATCTGGACGGGAATCGTCATTCAGCGAAAATCCTCGATGGCGCGGTGCGGCGCAATCACGACTCGAGCAGCACGAGCACCTGCACCTCGGCGCCGGACAGCGCGTCGGGCACGTACACGCCGATCTCTTGGGTTTGGACGAGCGTGTCCCAACACGGGCCGGCTTTGCTGATCGAGAAATACTGGGCGTCGACGCGCGGCGAGATCGCCGCCGGCGGGGCCTGCACGTACTCGAGCGGGAGACCGGGATACGCCCGCTTCACCAGCTCCGGCGTGAACTTGGCCGAGCAGACTTTCACGAAGCGCGGCACGCGCGTGATGGTCTCGGCTTCGCCGACGCTCGAGCGTACTCCCAGAAACCAGCGGGCGCGGCCAAAGCACCGCGTGTCGCTCACGGGCCCGGTGTACATGAACGCCGATGTGGAACGCAACGGCACCGACACGCAGTTGGTCGGGATGATGATGTCGAGGTTGGCGCGGATGTGTCGGTCGAGCGCATCGAAACAGGCGTCGAGATGGTCGTGGTCGTACGACGGCAGCGCGCGCGGATGCGCGTCGAGCGAGAACGTGCACAGCGCGCCGGCCAGCCGTGACAACTCGGCGTACACCTGCTCGGGGCGCGAGCGCTTGACCTGCAGGTGATGCCGGAGCGGGCCTAACGCAGAGTGCACGGCGTGCATGAGCCAGAACATCGCGACTTCCCGGCTGGCCCAGTCGCCTAACGACTGGCGGCCGGTGCCCGCGCCTAACGCAGCGCTCTTGGCGTCCAGCATTTCGACCAGCCGGCCAAGCGTCGTCATCAGGCGGTCGCTGCCGCCGATCTGGAGCAGCGGCGGAATGTAGTCCGCGTCGTACACGAAGCTGCCCCTGCCGTCGCGCCGGACGCGCGCGATGGCGAGCGAGACGGCGCCATCGTCGAGCGAGCTGTCGAGCGCGAGCCAGAAATTCTTGCGGCCGAGTGTCACCGGCTTCTCGTCGTGCCCGGTGGTCTCGTCGCGCATCACGTGCGGCTCCGAGAGGTAGCGGACGCCCCGGCCGTCGCGCCCGACCGCATCGGCGGGCAGGCAGTTCGCGGCGTCACGGCGATACGGCGCGATCGTCAAGTAGACGACGTGCGCGTCGGCGGTGGGCGAGAACAGCTCGCCGATGGCCAGCGGCGCGGGCGCCGCGTCTCCATCGGGAATGTGAAACGGCATCCCATCCGGCATGACGCCCCGCGCGTGGATCAGCGCAACGGTTCCGTTTCGCAGCGCGTTCGCATCCAGCTCGCTTCCGATCAGTCCGTACGGCGCGAAGAACAGATGCGACACCGCAAACTGAATGGAGTCCTCGAAGTAGCGGTTCTGCGCCTGGAAGTGGTGCTGGGCCAGGTGCATGCCCTCGCGCCACACCACTTTGGAGAGTTGCGTCATGAGTGTCCTGAGCCTGTATCGCTCGACTCGGCCACGCGGATCGAGACGGCGCCGGTGAGACGGCCGAATCGGTTTGCGCGTGAGATGCGTTGCCAGCTATTGTAGACGATTCGGGTGAGGAAGTCGGTGTGCTGTCGTCCGCCCGAGCCGCACGAGGCTACCTGGCGGCGCGAGTGCCCTAACGTATGACCCACCACTAGTCGATGACAAGCGCCGAGTTCAGCGCACGCTATCAGCTTCTCAAGCCGGTTGCCGACGGGAAGGTCCGCACGCTCAATGCGTTGGCGGTGGCGAGCGGCAAAGTCGTCATGGTGCATTATCTCGTCGGAACCACAGACGAGAATAACGCCATGCTCGCGCGCGCGCGCGCGCTGCCCGACGTCGAGCGGCTCAAGGTGATCGAGCTCCTGGACATCGAAGGCCATCCGGTCGTGGTCACGCAGTTTCTGCAGGGCTTCGAGTCGCTCGACGTGTGGATTTCGTCGCACACGCGAAGTGCGCCGGCGCCTGGCGATGGGCCGGCGAAGCAGATCAAGGTCACGATGCGGCGTCCGGATGAGACGCCGTCTCGCGCGGGATCGACGCAGCCGATTCGGGCGGGTGGCGGCGCCGCGGGGAAGGTTGCGCCGCCATCACCGCCGCCGGTCGCTCCGCCGCCACAGGCGGCGAGCGCGACCGGCGCCATGACGCAGCCCATCGCGCCAGTCGCCGCGACACCCAAGGCGCCGCCGGCACCACCACCGGCTCCGCCGGTGGTGCCGCCGCCGCCGCCGCCCGCGCCGCCTGCGCCCAAACCCAATCAAGCCGGCGAATTCACACGTCTTTTCAATTCGATGACCGGCGGTCCGCCCGCGACGCCGTCGCAGCCGGTCTCGCCCGCGCGTCAAGCGGAACCGCCGTTCGTCCCGCCGCCGCCGGCTCCGGTGCGTCCCGCCGCGCCGCCGGTCAGCGTTAGTCAACCGATTCCGCCGGCCGTGCAACACGCCGCACCGCCTCCCGCGCCACCAGCCGCTCAGCCGGCGCCGCCCCCGCCACCTCCCCCGCCGCCTGCGCCCGGCGAGTTCACGCGCATCTTTCAGGGGGGCGGTTTCTCGTCTCCCGCCGAGCGTTCGGCGCCGAGCGGACCACTGTACTCACCGCCATCGCCCGGCGCGATGCCGCAGCCACCGCGACCGGCCATGCCGACGCCGCCATCGGCAGCGCCGCCTCAGCCCTTCGTGCCGATGCCGAGCGTGCTTCCTCCGGCCGCACCCTCACCGGGATCTGCAAGCGCGACGGGTATGATGAGTGCGCCGATCGCCCGAGCCCCGGAGCCGCGTCCGGTCGCCCCTCCGCCGCCGCCGGCGCCCGTGATCCCGCAGCCGCGGCTCGGCGCGATGCCGATGCCGTCGATGCACGCGCCGGCCATGCCGCCCACGCCGCAGATCCCGCGCGCGCCGTCGGTGCCACCCGCGCCTAACTTCGGCATCGCGCCGCCCGCGCCGCACGTCGGCGCCGTACCGCCTTCGCCTAACTTCGGCGCCGTGCCGCCGGCGCCCGGCCATTCGGGCATCCCGCAACCGCCGACGCCGCCGGCACCACCAATGATTCCCGTGCCGACGCTGCCGCCGCCGGTGTTCGCCGCGCCCTCCGGCCAACCGTCGCACGTGCCGAGCGAATTCACCCGCATCCTGAGCTCGGCGACGCCGCCCGCGGCAGGGCCCGCGATCGGCGCCGCGCAGCCGCCCGCTATGCCTAACGCAACCGCGGCCGCGCAGCAGCTCCAACCGCGAAAACCATCCTACATGCCGTTGGTGATCGCGCTCAATGTGATCGTCATTTTGGCGATCGCGCTGATCGCATACTTCATAATCAAGAAGTGAAGGGCGGATAATCCGAACAAGGCCGGGTAAAAAACCGAAAGGCGGACTACGGGCGGACAAGGCCGGACAGCGCCGGACAGAAAACCGAAAGGCGGACAGGACGCGGACCAGCCCGGACAGCGCCGGACAAAAAACAGTGAACGGCGGACGGATCACGCGCACAACTGACAGGCGGACAGACCGGACACAGCTGGGCGCGCCGAGCAGAAAGAAAGGTCAGACCTGACGATGACTACCATCGTGCCGCCGCCGATGTGTTCAGCTCCCTGCTACTCCATCCAGCATCTCCTTTTATCCGGCCGTCGGCTTCATCCGCCTCTCTCCGCGCCTACCCACCTTTCGCTTCTTTGTCCGGCCTTGTCCGCCTGTAGTCCGCCTTTCGGTTTTCCGTCCGGCCCTGTCCGGCCTTGTCCGCCTTGTAGTCCGCCTTTCGGTTTTCCGTCCGGCCCTGTGTGGCCTTGTCCGCCTGTAGTCCGCCTGTAGTCCGCCTTTCGGTGTTCTGGCCGGCCTTCTGTCCGGCCGTGTCCGGATTGTCCGGTCTTGTTCGCCTTACCGCTGTGGTGGCAGCACGACCAAGAGCTCGAGCTGCGGACTCGGAAAATCGGCCGGAACATAGGCCGCCAGGTTCCGCGCCCGCATGATCGCCTCCCACTCGCTACCGCTCTTGCCAACCTGGAAATAGTGCGAGCTCACCTTCACCGGCACCGCCGGCGGCGGGTTCGGCGCATACGTGAGCGGCACGCCCGCCAGCGCCTGGCGGATCAGGTGATCGATCCGGTCCGCCGATGAAATCTTGATCAACCCCGGCGCCCGCTGAATGAGATCGGCCGGACTCATGTTCGCGTCCACCGATAAATACAACTGCGGTGCCGTGAAATACTTGTCCTGGTCGAGCGCCGTCGCATAAATCGACTGCTGCACCAGCCGCAGCGGCAGGGAGACGCAGTTCGACGGCACCACCGTCTCCAGCAGCATGCGAAGCTGCTCGTCCAACTTCGAGAAGCACGACGTGAGATCGTCGTGCTCGTACGCCGGCAGGTCGCGCGGATGCACGATCGTCGAGAACGTCGTGAGCGCCCCGGCAAGCGAGAGCATCGCGCTGAACAACTCTTCCGGATGCCCGCGCTTCGTCTCGTAGAGATGACGGAGCTGCGGGAAGTACGTGTTGATCGTGTAGAGCAGCCAGAAGCTCGCGACGTCCGCGATGCTGAAGTCCGCCAGACTCTGATTCTTCTGCCGGCGCGTGCCCGCGAGCGCACTGCTCCGCGCCGACAGGATTTCGACCAGCCGGCGCGCGATGGCGATGATGAAATCGCTCGCGCCGATGTCGATGAGCGGCGGCACGAACTGCGGGTCGAGCGACAGGTCGCCCGTGGCAGACTTGCGCACGCGCGCCACCCGCAGCGTCGAGTTTCCCTCGAGCGACTCGCCCTGGACTAACAGCCGAAAGTTTTTCTTCGCGACCTGGATCGGCTTCTCGGCGAGCCCGGTGTTCTCATCGCGACGCAACAACACTTCCGCCGAATAGCGCGCACTCGAGTCGCCCGCCGCAACGGCGACGTTGTGCCCGCTCGTGCGATACTCCGGGACCGCGAGATAGATGTCCAACTCCGTCTGGTCCTGCTCCCACACCGCGTCGAGCACCTTGGGCGCCGGCGCCGGGTCGCTCACCGGTAGATCGAACAACAATCCGTCGGGCAGAATCCCGGCCGCCTGCGAAATCGCGAACGATCCCGCGGCCAGCGCCTCGTGATCGATCTCCAACCGGTGAAAGCCCCACGGACAGTAGGTGAGGCCCGAAAGTTGGAACTGGATGAGGTCCTCGAGGAAGCGATCCTGCGTCTGCAGGTGCTGGGGACTCAGGAGCACGCCCTTCGTCCAGAGGACCGGCTGCATCTGTCTCATGGCGCCCTAAAGTACTATCGCGGTGACGAATTGTCAGTTCGGCGACGAATCGGTGACCAAAACTGTACCAGCACCGGTCTCGTGTCGATGTCCACCTTGACACTCGTCATCGTGCGACGAGATTGTCCGTCTCTCCTGCTATATCTGATGTCGGATCACCAACGCAGAGCACACATCGAGTTGGACGTCACTGCGGGACGCGCGCGCGCCGGCATGGTGCCGGACGATGATACGCCGTTCCGCATTCTCGTCTTGGGCGATTTCAGCGGGGACAGGTCGCGTGCCGGCGCGTCGCATGCGCCGCTCGCGGCTCGCCGTCCGATCGCCGTCGATCGCGACACGGTCGACGACGTCATCGCTCAAATCGCGCCGGAAATCCTGCTCGAGCGCGGCGCCGACGGCGACGTGATCGTTCGGATCGCGTCGATCGACGATTTTCACCCCGATCAGCTGTACGACGCGCTCCCGTTGTTCAAATCGCTGCGCACGATGCGCGCGCGGCTCGCCGACCCGGCGACGTTTGCCAGTGCCGCGCGCGAGCTCGCGGCCTCCGACCTCACCGGCGAGACCGGCCAGAGCGCCGCGCCATCACCGCCTCGACCCGCGCCGGGTCACGTGCTCGACGCCATCCTCGGCGAGCCGGCCCCGGCGGCCGAGCCGTCGGAGGATGCACTGCAGCAGCTCATCCGGCGCGCGATCGAACCCTACCTCGTGGCCGCGGCCGATCCGCGGCAGGACGCGCTGCTCGCGCGCGTGGATCGCGCGATGACTAACGCAATGCGCGGCGTGCTGCACACCCGCGCCTTCCAGGCCGTCGAAGCCGCGTGGCGGTCCGTGTGGATGCTCACGCGGCGCCTCGAGACCGACGAGCATCTCGAGATCTACCTGCTCGATGTGTCGGCCGCGGAGCTCGTTGCGGATCTCGCGCCGGACGTGCCGCCGCAGGAGAGCGATCTCTGGCGCATTATCGCGGAAGGATCCGTAGAGCAGCCCGGCGCGCATCCATGGTCCCTCCTCGTCGGCGCGTTCACGTTCGGATGGGACGACGCCGATCTCGCGGTGTTGTCCCGGTTAGGCACGATCGCCCGCCGCGCCGGCGCGCCGGTGGTCGCCGGCGCGGCGCCGCGCCTGGCCGGTATGCCGGCGTTCGATACATCGAGCGATGCATCGGCCTGGTCGACCAACGCCATCGACGCATGGGAGGCGCTGCGCGCGTCGCCCGAGGCGGCGTACATCGGGCTCGCGGCGCCGCGCTTCCTGGCCCGTCTGCCCTACGGCGCCGGCGGCGAGGAGTGCGACCGGTTCGCGTTCGAGGAGTTAGGCGAGACTCCGGATCACCGCGAGTTTCTCTGGGCCAACGCGGCGTTCGCGTGCGCCGCGCTGCTCGGCCAGTCGTTTTCCGCCGGCGGATGGCGCATGCGCCCGGGCTCGCGGCGCGAGCTCACGGGACTGCCCTTCGTGCTCCTGCGCCGGAACGGCGAGGTGCAGGCCAAACCCTGCGCCGAGGTGCTCCTAACGGAGCGCGCGTCCAACAGGCTGCTCGACTGCGGCATCATGCCGCTGGCATCGCTCAAGGATCAGGACGCCGCGCTGCTCGTGCGCCTGCAGTCGATTGCCCACCCGGTCACGGCGCTCGCCGGCCGGTGGCAGGCGGCCCAACCATGACCGCCACCGCACTGCCGCCCTCGCCGACGCCGTCCGTCCGCACCGGCGACCCGGCCGCGATGCGCGTGCTGCGCGAGTTCCTGGCCGGCGCATCGTTCACCGAAGAGTCCGTTAGTCGCCGCACCGGCGTCGAATCCATCTACGCGTTCACGTCGATTCGCGAAGGACGCGCATCGTCCGAGCCCGTCGACGCCCTGGACATTGTCATCCGGCTGTTCCTCGATGGAGAGCTCGTGGAGCGCGCGCACATCGAGCACCACCTCCCCGGTAACGTGGTGCGCGCGCTCGAAAGCCTCGGCTTGCTGAGCGGTCCGCCGAGCGATGCGTCCAAGCAATTCGCAACCGTGCTGCTCTATCCGACGAACGGCTTGTGGTTGATCTCCGATCTGCCCGTGACCGCCGCCGGCGCGCCCAAACCACTTCCGCCCGACGCGGTCTATCCGGCGATCACCGAGAATACCCGCGACTTCATATCGTCCTTGCCTCGCACCCCATGCGAGCGGTTTTTGGAGATGTGCGGTGGAACCGGAATCGCCGCGCTGATGGCGGCGCGGCACGGCGGCACGACCTGGACCGGGGACGTCACCGAACGCGCCACGCGATACGCCCGATTCAACGCCGATCTCAACGGGCTCGGCAATGTGCGGGCGGTGCAGGGCGACATGTACGAGCCCGTGCGCGGCCTCACGTTCGATCGCATCGTGGCGCACCCGCCGTACATCGCGTCGCCGGAGCAAACCATGATTTACCGCGACGGCGGCCCCGACGGCGAACAGTTCACTCGTGCGCTGCTCGCAGGACTGCCCGAATTCCTCGAGCCCGGCGGCCGGTTCTACATGACGTGTGTGGCAACCGACCGCACCGAGGGACCGTTCGAGCAGCGCATCCGTCGGATGATCGGCCCGTCGAACGACGAGTTTGATGTCGTACTCGCCGTCCGCGTGGCGCGCGACCCGGCCGACTATTTTCGCGCCGTCGCGCGCGCCGGACAGTCGTCGCAGGACGACGCCGATGCGAAGATCGCCGCCTATCAGGCCATGGGCGCCGAGAAGCTCGTGTACGCGTCGATGGCCATCGAGCGTCATGCGTCGCCGCGAACACCATTCACCGCGCGGCGGTCCTGCGGCACCGCGCAACTCGGCGAATCGCTGGACTGGGAGTTGGATTGGGTACGTAACCGGGAATCGCCCGGCTTTGCAGCGCGACTGCTCGACTCTCGGGTGCGGTGTCGCGATGGCGTCCGCATTCGCTCGGACCAGCGGCTCGCCGATGGCGGCTGGCGAATCGAACGGGTCGAACTGTCGGTAGAGGCGCCGTTCAGGACGAATGTCGAGTGCTCGGCCGAAACCGGAGCGATCCTCACGCGCTGCACGGAATCGATCGGCGTGCGCGAGCTGGCGCGCGCGCTGGTCGCCGATGGGCTGGTCGGTGTGGACGGCGCCGAGGAAGCGATCGTGTCGCTCGTCTCATTTTTTGTGAACGCCGGCTGCCTCGAAACGGAGCTGCTGCCCCTGCCGGTGGCGGCCGCGTGAATGCCGTCGCATGTCGTGCGAATTCAGGCGAGTGTGTCGCGGCGTACAAGCAAATCGCGCCGTACGACACTTCATGCGCAGCGAAGATGTGTTTTCTTGACACCCGGCCCATAGGCCCGTATGATCGGCGCGTTGGTCTCCAGTCAGTGATGGGTGTCGCCAAGAGTGCGGCCAGAACATCTCCCCTCGCTCCCGGACTACCCAGCGCCGTGATCGGGCTCCACAGCTCGGTGCCGGCGTTCTTCAACTCTCTCGATTTCTAACGAGCCACCCCGTTTTCAACCGGTACGGCACCGACCCCGATCAGGAGCTCAGTCATGGCAAAGGAGAGCACGCAGAAGAAGTTGGAGCGCGTACGACCGCCACGTGTCAACATCAGTTACGACGTGGAGACCGGTGGTGCGATCGAGGTCAAGGAGCTGCCGTTCGTGATGGGCGTGCTCGGCGACTTCTCGGGTCAGCCGGTTGAACCGTTGGCGAAGCTCAAGGACCGCAAATTCGTCGACGTGACGCTCGACAACTTCGACGAGGTGATCGCGAGCATGAAGCCGCATCTCGCGTTCTCGGTGGAGAACAAGCTGAGCGAGGATCCGAACGCCGGGAAGCTCGGCGTCGATCTCACGTTCAAGAGCCTCGATGACTTCTCGCCGGACGCGGTGGCGCGCCAGGTGAAGCCGCTCAAGGAGCTGCTCGACCTGCGCACCAAGCTGGCGGATCTGCGCGGCACGTTGCAGGGCAACGACAAGTTGGACGACATCCTTCAGTCCACGTTGGGCGACGAAGACAAGATGAAGAAACTGCGCGCGGAGCTCGGCACCGATGGAGGGTCCAATGCCTGAAGCAAAGGCCGTACAGGCGACAGCCGCCGCCGAGGCCACCGAGCTGAGTCTGCTCGATCAGATCGTCGAGCAAGGTCGGATGGGCAAGGATTCCGCCGCCAAGGAGCGCGGCAAGGACATGGTGAAGCAGTTCGTGTCCGAGGTGCTCGCCGGCCAGATCACGGTTGCGAAAGACACGGAAGTGATGATCAACGCGCGCATCGCGCAGATCGATCATCTGATTTCGCTGCAATTGAACGAGATCATGCATGCGCCCGAGTTCCAGAAGCTCGAGGGCACGTGGCGTGGCCTGCGCTACATGTTGGGCCAGTCCGAAACGAGCGACATGCTCAAGATCAAGATCCTGAACGTGGGCAAGAAGGAGCTGCTGCGGGACCTGCAGCGCGCACCCGAGTTCGATCAGAGCGCGTTGTTCAAGAAGGTGTACGAGGAAGAGTACGGCGTGTTCGGCGGCGCCCCGTTCGGCGCGCTCGTGGGCGACTACGAGTTCAACAAGTCCGGTCAGGACATCGAGCTGCTCGAGAAGATCGCGCAGGTGGCGGCGGCATCGCACGCGCCGTTCATCACCGGCACCGATCCGGAAATGCTCAACCTGGAGAACTTCACGCAGCTCGATTCGCCGCGCGATCTCGCCAAGGTGTTCGACACCACCGAATACGCGCGCTGGAAGGCGTTCCGCGGCAGCGAAGATTCGCGGTACGTCGCGCTCACGCTGCCGCACATGCTGCTGCGCGAGCCCTACGGGCCCAACACGGTTCCGGTGGACGCGTTCAACTACGACGAGCGCGTGGATGGCACCGACCACGACAAGTATCTGTGGGGCAACGCGGCCTGGGCGTTAGGCGCGCGCGTGACCAACGCGTTCGCACAGTACGGATGGTGCGCGTGCATTCGCGGCGTGGAATCGGGCGGGATGGTGGAAGGCCTGCCGACGCACAATTTCCGCACCGACTCGGGCGACATCGCGATGAAGTGCCCAACGGAGACGCCGGTCACCGACCGCCGGGAGAAGGAGCTGGCCGACCTGGGCTTCGCGCCGCTGGTGCACCAGAAGGGGTCGTCAAATGCGTGCTTCTTCAGCGTGCAGTCGGCGCAGAAGCCCAAGCTCTACACGAGCGATGCGGCCACGGCAAACGCGCGCATCTCGGCGCAGCTGCCGTACATCTTCGCGGTGTCGCGCTTCGCGCACTATCTGAAGGCGATGATGCGCGACAAGATCGGCGGGTACATGTCGAAGAGCGAAGCGCAGTCGTTCCTCAACACGTGGATCGCGAACTACGTGGTGGGCAACGATGACGCGCCGCTGTCGGTGAAAGCCAAGCGGCCGCTCAAGGAAGCGAACGTCGAAGTGCAGGAAGTCCCCGGGAAGCCGGGTGCGTACCGCGCGGTCGCGTTCCTCCGGCCGCATTTCCAGTTGGACGAGTTGAGCGTTTCGATGCGGTTGGTCGCGGAGCTGCCGGCACCCGCGAAGTAGCACCGTTGGTCGACAACCGAAGGTCCCATAGCCAGAACATCATTTTTAGGAGGAGTACGACATGGCGTTCGATGCATTTCTCAAGCTCGACGGGGTCCCCGGCGAGTCCGTGCGCAGCGGGTTCGAAGGGTGGATCGAGATCTACTCCTTCAGCATGGGCGCTTCCAATCCGACGAGCATCGGAACCAGCGGTCAGGGTGCCGGAGCGGGCAAGGTGTCGCTGAGCGGATTCAACTTCATGAAGAAGACCGATCAGGCGAGCCCGAAGATGTTTCAGATGTGCTGCGATGGGAAACATTTCAGCAAGGCCACGTTGACGTTGAACAAGGCCGGCGGCGACAAGTCGCTCAGCTATCTCAAGTACGAGTTCACGGAAGTGTTCGTGGAATCCATCCAGTGGTCCGGCGCGAGCGGCGGTGATGACACGCCTGCGGAATCGGTGTCGTTGGCATTCGGCGCCGTGAACGTGACGTACACGCCGCAGAAGGCAGATGGGTCGCCGGGTTCCCCGGTCATCGCGGGATGGAACCTCAAGACGAACGCGAAGTCGTGAGGATCGAGCAAGGCGCATGAAAGCGCGAGAGCTCTTTCAGGCGGGGCAGCTCGATGCGGCAATCGACGCCCTGGGTGTCGAGGTTCGGGACAACCCGACCGACACCCAGCGGCGCACGTTTCTGTTCGAGTTGCTCTGTTTTGCCGGCCAGTACGGTCGCGCCGAGAAACATCTCGACGTGCTCGCGCAGGCGGGCCCGCAGGCCGGCATGGGCGCGCTGCTGTACCGCAGCGCGCTGCACGCATGCCTAACGCGCGACCGCATGTTCAAGGAGAACGCGGTGCCGCCGGTGGCGGCGGCGGCCGCGGAGGTGTCGGGGACCATCAACGGCACGCCGTTCTCGTCGCTGGTCGACGGCGATCCACGCATCGGTCCACGGCTCGAAGTCTTTGCGGCCGGCCAGTACACGCTGTTGCCGCTGGCGCACATCGCGTCGCTGCGCATGTCGCCGCCCACGCGGCTGCGCGATCTGATGTGGCCGCCGGCCGTGCTCAAGACGGGTCCGCTCTTCAGGGGCCTGGATCTCGGCGAGGTGATTCTGCCGGCGCTCACGCCGCTGAGCGCGGAAGATCCCAACGACCACGTTCGGTTAGGCCGGGTCACGGAATGGCGGGAGCTGCCGGATGGCACGGCGATTCCCGTTGGGCAGAAGATGCTGTTGGTCGACGGCGAGGAGTACCCGATTCTCGAGGTGCGCGAGCTCGACATCGCGCCCGCGGCCGCCCCCGCGACCACGTCCTGATCGAATCCATGCCGCTCCGCGATGATCTGCTGAACCCGATCGCCGGAGACAACCCGGCGGGCGCGGACCTGCGCTACGATCCGATCTACGACAAGATCAAGGAAGCCCGCCGCGAGGACGACGACGCGCCCCAAGGCGAGTGGCAGCACCCGCGCAAGCTCGCCGACTGGCCGCTCGTCATCAAACTCGCCGGCGAGGCGCTGGCCACGCGCACCAAGGACCTGCAGCTCGCCGTCTGGTTAGGCGAAGCGATGCTCCGCCGCGAAGGCTTCGGCTCGTTCCGAGCGACGCTCGACGTGACGCGCGGCCTGATCGACCGGTTCTGGGACCACGTCTACCCCGTGGTCGAAGACGGGGACGTGGAGATGCGCGCCGCGCCCCTCGAGTGGCTCGGGTTGAGGCTCGAGGTGCCGGTGAAGTCGGTCCCGCTCAACCGCGCCGGCCATTCGTACTTCCAGTACGCCGAGGCGCGGAGCATCGGCACGGAGCAGGACGCCGACGCCGATGCGGCCAAGCGCGTCAGGCGCGAGGAAGCGATTGCGGCCAGGAAGCCGACGATCGAAGAGTTCGACAAGGCGTTCGCCGAGACGCCGAAAGTATGGATCAAGCAGCTCGCATCGGACGTGGACGCGTCGCTCGCGTCGCTCCAGTTGCTCGACGACCTCTCGCGCGAGAAGTTCGGCGACGCGGCGCCCAGTTTTCTCAAGCTCCGCGACGTGCTGCAGGAAGAACAGCGCGTCGTCGGCCAACTGCTGGCGAAAAAGCTCGAGCAGGATCCGGATCCCGTCCAGGCGGCGCCCGTCGCCGCGGCGGCCGATGACGCGGCGGGCGCTGCGTTAGGCAGCGCGGCGGACGTGCGCCTGCTCTCCGCCGAGCCGGCCGACCGCAACGATGCCGCCTCGCGGGTCATCTCGGCGGCGCGCTTCCTGCGCCGCACCGAACCGTTGAGTCCCGCGGCGTATCTCATGCTCCGCGCGCTGCGCTGGGGCGAGCTGCGCGCGGCGGGCAGCACCCCGGATCCCAAGCTGCTCGAGGCGCCCACCACACAGGTGCGCACTCAGCTGCGCGGCCTCATGCTCGACTCGGCGTGGGAGCAGCTGCTCGAGACGTCCGAGACGGTGATGGGAACGACGGTCGGTCGCGGCTGGCTCGACTTGCAGCGCTACACGCTCACCGCGTGCCAGGCGTTAGGCGAAGACTACGCGATCGTCGCGTCGGCCATCCGGAGCGAGCTGCGCACGCTCCTGGCCGCCATTCCGTCGCTGCCCTCCATGGCGCTCATGGACGACATGCCCACGGCCACCGGCCCCACGCTCACGTGGCTGCGCGACGAGAAGATCATCGGCGACGACGACGCAAGCGAGGAGCTGCCCGTGGCGTCGCCGTCGTTGGTCAGCGGCGAGGCGCGCGAACGCGAGGGACGCGCCGGCCTCGAGCGCGCCGCCGCCGAAGTGCGCGGCGGCCGCCCCGAGAAAGCCATCGAGTTGCTCATGCGCGCGCTCGACCGCGAAAAGACGCGCCGTGGACGCTTTCTGCGCCAGGCCGAGCTCGCACGCATCATGGTCGATGCCGGCTTCGTGCAGGTGGCGCAGCCGATTCTCCAGGAGCTCATGGCCGACATCGAAACCCACAAGCTCGATGAGTGGGAAGCGGGCGAGCTCGTGGCGCGTCCCATGGCGCTCATGTATCGCTGCCTCGAGAAACTCGACGGCGATTCCAGCACGCGTCACGACCTCTATCAGCGCATCGCGCGCCTCGATCCACTGCAGGCCATCGGGTTCGGGCAGGGCTGACCGGTGCCGCCCCGCCGGTCGACGTCGCGAGCGGAGCTCGAACGCACGGTCCAGCAATCCTTGTTGGATCGGCTCATCGACCTCTCGCCGCAGGAACGCAGCGAGCCGGCCGTCACCTGGGCGCAATCGGTGCGCGAGCTCAAGCGCTCCGTGCGCCGCGACCTGGAGTCGCTCCTCAACACGCGCCGCACGGCCAAGCCGGCCACCGACGCGCTGCCCGAGCTCAAGGCGTCGCTCTACAACTACGGCTTGCCGGACATCAGCTCGATGAGCCGCGACGCGCACGACTCGCGCACGCGGCTGCTGCGCCTGGTGGAAGATGCGATCTCGATGTACGAGCCGCGCCTAACGAACGTCCGCGCCTCGCTGGTCGAGGATCCGGCCGCCAACGCCACCCGCCGCGATCTGCACTTCGTGATCCACGCGGTGCTGCGCATGGATCCGAATCCGGAACCGGTGATGTTCGATACCACGCTCGATGCGTCGAGCGGCGAATACCAGGTGACCGGAGACTCCGGTGCGTGACGCGCTCCTGTACCTCTACGAGCGCGAGCTGACCTTCCTGCGCCGCATGGGCGCCGAGTTCGCGCAAACGTACCCGAAGGTCGCGGGCCGGCTCCAGATCGAGCCGAGCAAGTGCGAGGACCCGCACGTCGAACGGATCATCGAAGCGTTCGCGTTTCTCGCCGCGCGCATCCATCTCAAGCTCGACGACGACTTTTCCGAAATCAGCGATGCGCTGCTGAGCATCGTCTATCCGCATTACATCCGGCCGATTCCGTCGATGACGCTGGTCGAGTTCCAGCTCGACCCGGAGCAGGGCAAGGTGATGACGGGCGTCCGGATTCCGCGCGGATCGCAGCTCTTGTCGCGACCGGTGGCCGGCACGCCCTGCAAGTTCCGTACGGCGTACGACACGATGTTGTGGCCGGTCGAGATTTCCGCCGTGCAGTGGACGACGCCCGACCGGCTGCGGCCCGCGTTCAAGGCGCCGGATGCGATCGCGGTGCTGCGCATCGAGCTCACGTGCTATCCCGACGTGTCGTTCTCCAAGCTCGCGCTCGACACACTGCGCTTCCACCTCGCCGGCGATTCGTCGACGGTGTATTCGCTCTACGAGCTGTTAGGCAACAACGTCGTGCGCATTCTGGCGCGCGATCCGGCGGGCAAGGCCGCCGGCGGACGGGCCATCGCGCTGCCCGCGAACGCGCTCACGCCGGCGGGCTTCGGCGACGACGACGGCATGCTGCCGTACCCGCGGCGCTCGTTCGTCGGCTACCGGATGCTGCAGGAGTATTTCACCTTCCCGGAGAAATTCCTGTTCTACGATCTCGCCGGGCTGTCGCAGCTGCGGACAGCCGGCTTCGGCGAGCGCGTGGAGCTGCTGCTGTTCCTGTCGCCCTTCGAGCGCGCCGATCGCCGCAGCATGCTCGAGGCGGGCATCGGCGACCGGACGATCCGGTTAGGCTGCACGCCGGCGGTGAATCTGTTTCCGCAAACGTCGGAGCCGATTCTGCTCACGCAGCGCCAGCACGAATATCTCCTCGTGCCCGACGCGCGGCGGCGCCAGTCCGTGTCCATCTTTTCGGTGGACGAGGTGCTGGGCGTCTCGCCCGGCGCCACCGCGCCGGCGCGGTTCGAACCCTTCTATTCCTATCGCCACGCGACCAACGGCAACACGCCGCAGCTCTTCTGGCACGCGGTGAGGCGCACGGCGGGCTGGCGACCCGATGGTGGGTCGGATGTCTACCTGTCGTTCGTCGACCTGTCGTCGGCGCCAGTCGAGCCGGATGCCGACGCGGTGACGGCGCGTCTCACCTGCTACAACGCGGACCTGCCCAGCCGGCTGCCGTTCGGCAGCGGGGCCGGCGATCTCGAGCTCGACGGCGGCGGCCCGATCAAGCGCATCACGGCGATCGTCAAGCCGACGTCGGTGGTGGAACCGCCGTTAGGCCAGCCGCAGCTGTGGCGCCTCATCTCGCAGCTCTCGCTCAACTACCTCTCGCTCGTCGAGGGCGGCGCCGAAGCGCTGCGCGAGATCCTGCGGCTGCACAACTTCGCCGACACCGCCGCGGCCGAGAAACAGATCCAGGGCCTGGTGGACGTGTCCAGCGGACCGGCGTACTCCCGCGTCTCATCCGCGCACGGACTCAGCTTCGCCCGCGGCACCCGCGTCGACATCACGCTCGACGAGGAGCAGTTCACCGGCGGCGGCGCGTTCTTGTTCGCGACCGTGCTCGAACGATTTCTGGGATTGTACGCGTCGATCAACAGCTTTTCGATTCTTGCCGCGCGCACCACCCAACGGAAGGACGTGATGCGCGTGTGGCCGCCGAGGGCCGGATGGAAGACGCTCCTCTGACCTCCGACGCGCTCGAGCGCGTGCTCCGCGACGACCCGAACTCGTTCGAGTTCTTCCAGGCCGTCCACCACCTGGAACAGCTGCGGCCGACGCGCGCGCCGGTGGGCGGCTTCGGGTCGCCGGCCGACGAAGTCGTGCGCTTCGGCGCGCACGCGGCGATCGCATTCCCGGCGAGCCAGATCCAGTCGCTGGACATGGACGCGGACGGCCCGGCGCGCATGCGCGTCAACTTCATGGGCCTAACGGGACCACAGGGCGTGCTGCCGCTGCACTACACGTCGCTCATCGCCGAGCGCGAGCGCGTGCGGGATACGGCGGCCCGCGACTTCATCGACATCTTCAACCACCGCATCATCTCGCTGTTCTACCGCGCATGGGAGAAGAACCGGTTCATCGTGCCGCACGAGCGCGAGGGGTCGGATCCGCTCATGCGCCACCTCATGGACCTGGTGGGCATCGGCACCCCCGGGCTCGCCCGCCGGCTGCCGGTGCGGGATGAATCGTTGCTGTTCTACAGCGGCCTGTTCGCGCTGCCCACGCGGCCGGCCGTGGCGCTCGAGCACCTGATCGAAGACTATTTCGGCGTGCCCGCCGAGATCGAGCAGTTCGTGGGCGGCTGGTACCCGCTCGATACCGACACCCAATGCGAGTTAGGCGACGACGACACGGCGTCGACGGCGCTCGGGTTAGGCGCGGTGGCAGGCGACGAAACCTGGGACCAGCAAGCCAGGATTCGCATACGCCTGGGCCCCATGCCGCGCGCCCCGTACGACATGTTCCTGCCCGATGGCAACGCCTATGCAGAAATCCGCGCGCTCGCTGCCTTCTTCACCGGCGGCCGGACCGACGTCGAGCTGCAGCTCGTGCTCGACCGCGAAGCGGTGCCCGCCTGCACGCTCGGCGCCGATGACGAAGGCGCCGCTCCGTTAGGCTGGTGCACCTGGCTCCGCAGCGCGCCCCTCGACCGCGACCCAGACGAAACCGTTCTCACTCTCTAAGCCCGGACCGGCGTCTCATGACCGTCAACCTGAAGCACCTCATCGGCAAGCTCAACCCGGTGACCCGCAACGCACTCGAGTCGGCCGCCGGATTGTGCCTCTCGCGCACCCACTACGACGTGGAAGTCGAGCACTACTTGATGAAGCTGCTCGACGTGCCCGACAGCGACCTGACGTTCATCCTCAAGCACTACGGGATCGACCGCTCGCGCTTCGCGGGCGAGCTCACGCGCAGCCTCGACCGCCTCAAAACGGGCAACGCGCGTACGCCCGTGCTGAGCCCGAAGCTGGTCGAGATGTTCACCGAGGCGTGGACCATCGGGTCGGTCGACTTCGGCGCGAGCACGGTGCGGAGCGGCCACACCATCCTCGCGCTCGCATCCGATCCCGAGTTGGCGCGCATGGTTGGCGACGCCAGCAGAGAGTTCGCGAAGATCCCGGCCGAGGCGCTGCGGAAGGATCTGGCGGCGATCGTGGCGTCCTCGTCGGAGGAGATCGGGGGCGGCGCCGGCGAGGCTCCGAACTCGGGCGCCGGCGCGGGCGCGCCGCGCGCGGCCGGCGGACGCACGCCTAACTTGGACCAGTACACGGTCGACCTGACGCAGAAGGCGCGCGACGGCAAGATCGATCCGGTGTTGGGCCGCGACTTCGAAGTGCGCCAGTGCGTCGACATCCTCACGCGGCGCCGTCAGAACAACCCGATTCTCGTCGGCGAGGCCGGCGTGGGCAAGACCGCGGTCGTCGAAGGCTTCGCGCGGCGCATCGCCGAGGGCGACGTGCCGCCGTCGCTCAAGAACGTCACGCTGCGCACGCTCGACCTGGCGCTGCTGCAGGCCGGCGCGGGCGTGAAAGGCGAGTTCGAGAATCGACTCAAGGGACTGATCGAAGAGGTGAAGCAGTCGCCGACGCCGATCATCCTGTTCATCGACGAAGCGCACACGATGATTGGCGCGGGCGGTTCGGCCGGCCAGGGCGACGCGGCGAATCTGCTCAAGCCCGCGCTGGCGCGCGGCGAGCTGCGGACGCTCGCGGCCACGACCTGGTCCGAGTACAAGAAGTATTTCGAGAAGGATCCGGCCCTCGCGCGCCGCTTCCAGTTAGTCAAGGTGGAGGAGCCGAGCGAAGAGCAGTGCCTGCTCATGATGCGGGGGATCGTGCCGTCGCTCGAGCACCACCACAAGGTGCGCATCCTGGATGACGGCGTCGATGCGGCGGTCCGGCTCTCCCACCGGTTTTTGGCGGACCGGCAGCTGCCCGACAAGGCGGTGAGCGTGCTCGACACCGCGTGCGCCCGTCTTGCGTTAGGCCAGAACGCCACGCCGCCGGCGATCGAGGATGCCCAACGGCGCCTCGACGACCTGGCGGTGCAGGAGCGCGTGCTGTCCCGCGAAGCGGCGGCCGGCGGCGACCACGCCGAACGGTTGGGCAAGATCGCCGAGGAACGCGCCGAGGTGGGAGCGAGCCTGGGCGCGCTCAGCACGCGTTGGGCCGAGGAGCGCGATCTCGTGGCGAAAATCCGCGCGCTTCGCGAAGCGCTCGAGGCAGGCGCCGCCGCGAACGGAGGCGGCGATGGGACGGCGTCGCAGCGCGACGAAATGGCCGCGCTCCAGGACCGCCTGGCGGCGCTCCAGGGCGAGACGCCCCTCGTGCGCGTCTGCGTGGACGCCGGCATCGTCGGCGAAGTGATTTCGGGGTGGACCGGCATTCCGGTGGGCAAGATGCAGCGCGACGAGACCGCCACCGTGCTCGAGCTCGAGAGCCATCTGGGCAAGCGGCTGATCGGGCAATCGCACGCGCTCGAGCTCATCAGCCGGCGCATCCGCACGTCGCGCGCCGGGATCGAAGACCCGAACAAGCCGAAAGGCGTGTTCATGCTCGTGGGACCGAGCGGCGTCGGCAAGACGGAAACGGCGCTGGCGCTCTGCGACCTGCTCTACGGCGGCGAGCGGAATCTCATCACCATCAACATGTCGGAGTTCCAGGAAGCGCACACCGTGTCCACGCTCAAGGGGTCGCCCCCGGGATACGTGGGCTACGGCGAAGGCGGTGTCCTAACGGAAGCCGTGCGCCGGCGGCCCTATTCGGTGGTGCTGCTGGACGAGGTGGAAAAGGCGCACCCCGACGTGCTCGAGCTCTTCTTCCAGGTGTTCGACAAGGGGCAGATGGAGGACGGCGAAGGGCGGCAGATCGATTTCCGCAACTCGATCATCATCCTGACGACCAATGCCGGCACCGACACGATCATGAAGTTGTGCGCCGATCCCGAGACGGCGCCGAGCGACGAAGGCCTGGTGAAAGCGCTCAAGCCGGAGTTGGACAAGGTGTTCAAGCCGGCGTTCCTCGGCCGCATGGTGATCATTCCGTACTTCCCGATCCGGGACGAGAACCTGAAGCGCATCATCAAGCTCAAGTTAGGCAAGATCCAGCGCCGCCTGAACGAGACCCACCGCGTCGCCATGACGTACGACGATGCGCTCGTCAACCAGGTGGCCGAGCGCTGCACGGAGGTCGAGAGCGGCGCGCGCAACGTGGACAACATTCTCACCAACACGCTGCTGCCCGAAATCTCGCGCGAGCTGCTCGAGCGTATGGCGGCCGGGGATCGGATGAGCGCCATTCGGGTGGGTGTGGGCGCCGACGGCGCGTTCGACTACCACGTCGACAGCGCGACGTCCACGTCGACGCCGGCGGCCGCGCCGGCCGCGGAACCGGCGGCCGTCGCGTGACAGCACTGCGGTTGGGCACGCGGGCATGCGTGCGACGCGCGTTTCTTCCAGACCGGGCGCCGAGCCCGGCCAAAGGCGGTGAGCCGTGAGCGACTATACGCAGGACGATCGCCTGCTGAAGGTGACCACTCCGTTAGGCAAAGACGTGCTGCTCCTGGCCGGATTTTCCGGCAGCGAGGGCATCTCGATGCCGTTCCGGTTCGACCTCTCGCTGTGCGCCACCCGCGACACCGCCGTCGACGCGAAACAGCTGATCGCCCAGCCGATGACGATCGCGATCGCCGATGCCTCCGGCGACGTCTCGCGCCACATCAACGGCGTCGTGAGCTCGTTCGCGCAAACGGGCTCGGATTCCACGTTCATCTGGTACCGCGCGCAGCTCGTCCCCGTGCTGTCGTTGCTCACCCGTCGCGCGGACATTCGCATCTTCCAGCAAAAAAGCGTCACCGACGTCATCGAAGCGGTGTTCAAGGAGGCGAACATCGATTACACGTTGAACGTCACCGGCACCTATCAGCCGCTCGACTATTGCGTGCAGTACCGCGAGACGGATTTCGCGTTCGTATCGCGTCTCATGGAAGAGTACGGGATCTTCTATTTCTTCGAGCACGACGAGTCGAAGCACACGCTCGTCCTCGCGGATTCCTCGAGTGCGCACCAGACCGTTGCCGGACAGGCGACCGCGCGATTCCACTCGACGGCGAGCGGATCGAGCGACGTCGATGTCGTGTCGTCGTGGGAGCTGGTGCACGAGTTCCGCGCCGGCAAGTACACGTTCACCGACTACAACTTCGAGACGCCGAGCACGAGCCTGTCGGTGAGCGAACCCACGACGATCAAGTTAGGCGACAACGACGCCTACGAGCTGTACGAGTTCCCGGGCGCCTACGGCAAGAAGAGCGACGGCGAGACCGTGGCGCGCGTCCGGATGCAGGAGCAGGAAGCGCGCGTCGCGACCGCGTCCGGCTCGGGCAGCTGCCGCGCGTTCACGCCCGGCTACCGTTTCACGCTCAACGAGCACCCGCAATCCGCCAACAACGGGCCGTACGTGCTCACCGTGGTGTCGCACTCCGGGTCGAACGGAAGCTATATCAGCGCGAACGACGGGTCGTCGCCGCATTACTGGAACACGTTCAACTGCATTCCGTTCTCGACGCCGTACCGGCCCGAACGCGTGACGCCGCGGCCGGCCGCGTACGGCCTGCAGTCGGCCGTCGTCGTCGGCTCGAGCGGCGAAGAAATCTGGGTCGACAAGTACGGGCGCGTGAAGGTGCAGTTTTTCTGGGATCGGTTAGGCAAGGAGAACGAACAGAGCTCGTGCTGGGTGCGCGTCGCCCAACCGTGGGCCGGCAAGCAGTGGGGATTCGTGGCCTGGCCGCGCATCGGCCAGGAAGTGCTCGTCGCGTTCGAGTCGGGCAATCCCGATCGGCCGGTGATCGTCGGCTCGTTGTACAACGCGGAGCAGATGCCGCCCTACACGCTGCCGGCGAACCAGACGCAGACGGGCATCAAGACACACAGCTCGAAAGACGGCGGGTCTGACAACTTCAACGAGCTGCGCTTCGAGGACAAGAAAGGCTCCGAAATGATCACCGTGCAGGCGGAGAAAGACCTGTCGACGGTGGTCAAGAACAACGAGACGCGCGAGGTGCGCAACACGCGCACCACCACGATTCAGTCGGACGAGGTGAAGACCGTCAAAAAGGGCAAGGACGAGACGATGCTCGACGAAGGCGATCACTCGACGACGCTTAAGAAGGGCACGCACTCGTTGATCCTTCAGGACGGCAACAGCCAAGTGTGGCTCCAGAAGGGCGACAAGACGCTGGACATGGACAACGGCAGCTATTCCGCCGACCTCACGCAAGGGAATCACAAGACGCACCTCGCGAACGGCGACCACTCGATCGAGATCGACGTGGGCGACATGAAAGTCGCGGTGCACACGGGCGATCAGAAAACGGTTTGCGATGCGGGCAGCATCTCGTTCGAAGCGCTCGAGCAGATCGAGTTGAAGGTGGGCGGGAACAGTGTGAAGATCAGCCAGCAGGGGATCACGATCAGCGGAATGATGGTGTCCATCGAGGGGCAGATTCAGTGCGAGGTGAAGGGGATGATGACCTCCATCAGCGCCGACGCGATGCTGCAGGCCAAGGGCGCCATCACCATGATCAATTGATATGACGACGAGCGCCCAGCCGCCCGTGGCGGCGCGGACGATGTCGGACTTCATCGAGTTGGCTGGGTTAGGCGATGAGGCCAAGGTCGCGCTCGCACCGACGCACGGGCCCGCGCAATACGTGCAGACGCTGCTCGATGCCAAGCTCTATCCTGATGCGGTGCGCTTTCTCGCGCACGCGCTGCCCAAACGGGAAGGCATCTGGTGGGCGTGGGTCTGCGCGCGCCGCGCCGCCACCGAGGCGCCGACGCCCAAGGATGCGGCGGCGCTCGAGGCGACCGAACGCTGGATCACGCAGCCCACCGACGACAATCGCCGCGCGGCCATGCGGGCTGCCGAGGCCGTCGGACTTGCGACGCCGGCCGGCTGCACGGCGCTCGCCGCGTTCGTGAGCGGCGGCAGCCTGGGGCCGGCACACACGCCGCCGGTCCCGCCGGGCGAATTTCTCACGGCGAAGGCGATCACCGGCGCCGTGGTGGCCGCCGCGGTCTGCGGCGACGCGTCCAAGGCGCCGGAGCGGTTTCAGTCGTTCATCGCGCAGGGGCTGGATGTGGTGAACCGTCTCAAGCTCTGGGGCGGCTCGTGACGATGCCTAACGCGGGCCTCCGGGCCTGCTAACGGAGGACGAACCATGGGCCAGCCGGCCGCGCGCGTGTCCGACATGCACGTCTGTCCGATGGTGACGCCGGGCGTGCCGCCGATTCCGCACGTCGGAGGACCGGTGCTGCCGCCCGGCGGCGTCACCGTGTTGATCGCGGGCGTGCCGGCCGCGCGGGTCGGCGACATGGCGACCTGCGTCGGCCCGCCGGATGTGATCGCGCTCGGCTCCTTCACCGTGCTCATCTGCAACCAGCCGGCGGCGCGCATGGGCGACATGACGGCGCACGGAGGTTCCATCGTGCTCGGCGCTCCGACGGTGTTGATCGGCTAGCGGACGGCCTCTGAGTTCAGGGGAGCACGAGTTCTGATATTTACGCTCGTGAAGACACCGACACAGCACGGGCACACCGGATACCGCTCGGATCGCTCGGCTGCACACGACCAACGCTCTGGCGCACGGTCGGTCGAGCCGCGTGCGTTGTGGTGAACGAGAACGTCTGTTGGTTCTCTCGCACACGCCTCACATGAGCACCGCGATCGGCAAAGCATGCGGCGATGACGCACGAGCCGCGGTTCGCGCATTGCGCCGCCGGCCGGCCTTCGCCTGGGTCATCGTCGCGATGCTCGCGTTGGGCATGGCGTCCGTCACCGCCGTGTGGAGCGTGGTCGACTCGGTGGTCGTGCGCGGGCTCCCGTTCCCAAGCGCGGATGACCTCGTATCGATCGGCTTTCGGAATCCACGCGGCGGGCTGGTGGGGCCGTCGCTTCCGATGCTCGAGCGCTGGCGTCGCGCTGTGCCGGGCTCGGCCTCGGCGGGCTGGCAGGAGATGCCGTATGATCTCGGCACACCGGCGGGGGCGCGCCGCGGCTGGGTGGCGACGGTGACGCCCGATCTCTTCCGCGTGCTCGGCGTCCGGGCGCAGTTAGGCAGAGGTGTGACGGCCGATGACGATCGTCCGGGCGCGCCGCCCGTCATCGTGCTCTCCGACTCGCTGTGGCGCGACGCGTACGGCGCCGACCCGAACGTCGTCGGCCGGTCGATGTCCGTGGACGGCGCCGACGTGACGGTGATCGGCGTCATGCCCCAGACGGTTGCGCTCGTCACACCGGATGCCGCCGCCTGGATGCCGCTCGATGCGCAGATGCCGTTTCTGGCCGACAACGACAGCATCGGCCTTGCGGGCGCGGTCGTGCGCCTGTCGGCCGGCCGCGATGTGGATGGTGTGCGGCGCACACTGGCGTCGCTCGCGCCGCACGGCGTGACGTACGGCAACAGCTACGGCGTGGCGCGCGCGGCGGCAGAGCCGCTGCAGCGGGTGATCGTCGGCGACGTGCGCCCGGTGCTCCTGATGCTGTTCGGCGCCAGCGTCCTGGTGCTCGTGGTTGCCTGCGCCGACGCGGCGGCGCTCCTCGTCGCGCGCGCTGCGTCGCGCCGCCGCGATCAGGCCGTGCGGCGTGCGTTAGGCGCGAGCCGGGCGCGCCTGGCATCGGTGATGCTGTGTGAAACGCTCGTGCTGTCGGCCGGCGCGTCCGTGGTGGCGCTGCTCGCGGCGCCGGCGCTCGTCGGTATCGTGCGCCGCCTGGGATCATCCCTCGTGCCGCGTGCGACGGAGATCGCCGTCCGCCCGGACGCCTTCCTCGTCGTCGTCGGCCTGGTGGTTCTGACCACCGTGCTGAGCGGGGTCATCCCGGCGCTGCTCACGACGCGCGGCGACGCCGCCGATGCACTCCGGACCGGAGGGAGCCTCTCGGCGTCGCCCGTGTTCGTGCGCGCGTACGACGCGCTGCTCGTCGCCGAGCTGGCCGTCACGGTGGTGCTCCTCGCCGGCGCCGGCCTCCTGGCGAAGAGCGTCATCAAGTTGTTAGGCACGCCGTCGGGCCTGCGCACCGAGCACGTGATCGTCGCGACGATCACGCGCCCGGTCGAGCCCTGGTTTCGCGACCGCCAGTCGGTTCTGCCGTTCGTGCGCTCGTTGACCGATTCGCTCGAGGCCACGCCGGGCGTCGTCGCCGTGGCGATCGCGCTCACGCCGCCGGCGACGGTTGGCGTGACCGCGCCGCTGCGCGCGGCCGGCGATACCGTCGCCGCGAGCTGGAACGTCGTCACCGACCAGTATTTTCGCGTGCTCGGCTCCCCCGTCCTGCGCGGCCGTGGATTCGATGCGCGCGACGCGCCGGCCTCCGGGGCCGGAGTCATCCCGATCGTGGTGAGCGCTGGGCTGGCGCACCGTGTCTCCGGCTCCGCCAATCCGTTAGGCAAAGTCGTGTACGTGCCGGATGGCGACCATCCGGCTGCGCCGTGGCAGCCGCGGCGCATCATCGGGGAAGTCGCGGACGTGGTTGCGCCGGGGGTCACGCGGCCGCGGCCGCCGGACGCATATCTGCCGTTCGCCCGGATGCCGGTGGCGCACCTGACGGTCATGGTGCGTGCGTCGCTCGCGGCCGGCGCCGCGTTAGGCGCGATCCGCCGCATCGTGCGCCGTCTCGACCCCGCCCAACCGGTGGCCGGCGGCCGGCCGCTCGACGCCGTCCTCACGGAGAGCGCCGCGCGCCCGCGCTTCTATCTCGCCGTGTTGGGCACCTTCGGCGCAGTCGCCCTGCTGCTCGCGGGCGGCGGGATGTTTGCCGGCATGTGGTACATCGTGCAGGAGCGTCGCCGAGAAATCGGCATCCGCGTCGCGGTCGGCGCGGAGCGCGGCGATGTCGTCCGTCTCGTACTGCGGCGGGTTGCGCGCCTCCTCGGCGCCGGCCTTGCGATCGGCCTCTCCGGCGCCTGGGCCACGACGCGCTTCTTACGCGCGCTGCTCTCGGGGGTGAGCACCACCGACCCTGCCGTGCTCGAGATCGTGTGCGGTGTGCTCGTCGTGGGTACGCTCCTCGCCATAGTGGCGCCGCTCCTCGAGGCGACGCGCGTGGATCCCATGCGCGTGCTGCGCTCGGAGTGATCGCCTCGCGCCTGGTGGTGAT
Organism: Gemmatimonadaceae bacterium; assembly: GCA_036273715.1. Classification (NCBI taxonomy): domain Bacteria; kingdom Pseudomonadati; phylum Gemmatimonadota; class Gemmatimonadia; order Gemmatimonadales; family Gemmatimonadaceae; species Gemmatimonadaceae bacterium. Next base: position 2,116 of record DASUHB010000026.1, on the reverse strand, counting down.
CGTCGCCGCGGCATGCGCGGCACTCCCGCGCGCCGCAACGACGCAGCAGAGAGACACGACACGGCGATGGGAGAACGGCTCGTGGCGCAGCCTCGGTGAGCTCACCGGCGGCGCCGGCGGACTCGACCACCCGATTTCGCTCGCGCTCGCCGGCAACACGCTGTATGTGTTCAACGCCGGCCCGGGCACCGTCCTCGCGCTCGCGCTCGACGGACACGTGCGCTGGCGCTACACGCCCCCCGACTCGCTCCGGTTCCACGTGGACCGCGTCGTGTCGCTTGCTCCGGGCCTCGATGGCGGCGTGTGGGCGGCGGATCCGAACGCCGGACGGTGCACGATCATCTCTCCGTTAGGCGCCGTCGAGCGCGTCATCCCGCTGCACGACAGCCCCCACCTTGCTCCGCGGCCCGACGGCTCGTTCTGGAAAGCGTCGTTCATCGGCGTGAGGCCGTCGTTGTTCGATGCGCGCGGAGTCCGCGTTCGCGCGCTGCGGCTGCCGCGGACATTGACTGCGCCAAAGGACGCAGTGGGCGACGCCCTCCTGGCCATGACGGGTGACACGCTGGTCGTCGCCTATGTTGACGCGGGACGATTTCTGATCGCCCCACCGCACGCGCACGGCCACGTGCGCGATGTGTGGTCCGTCGAGCCGCGGCCCTTCCCGCGGTTCCGCGAGAGCGACGTCGTCATCCGCGGAAGAACCGTGCACACGTACAAGGCCGGCCCGGATGCGCCGCCCGCTACGCTTGCGCTCGCCGTCGACTCCGGAATCATTTACTCGCTCTATTGGAACGGTCGCAACGCTCCAGGCGACCGTGGCCGCACCGTCGACATGTATCGCGTCTCCACTGGAGTCTACGAGGGCTCCCGTCGGCTGCCGCTCCCCTCCAGCGCCATAGCGGTCCGAGGCGATGTCGTGTACGCCCTCACGGACGGCGGCGATCTGCACATCTGGCGCTGGGTGGCGGCCAAGCCCCGGCCGCGATAGTCGCACGCCCTGCACGCGCGTCGCGCTTTCGGTAAGTTTCGGAACACGCGGATCGGCCACGCCCATGGGCGTGTCGAGCCGTCACCACCGGAGGCGTCGCGAGTTGTCCAATCGGCCGGAACGCATCGTCGTCGAAGCGAAAGAGCTGCCGCACACCGCTGCAGCATGGATTGCGAATGCAATCCTGCAGGCGATTCGGGAGACCGGCCGGTGTTCGATCGCGTTGTCGGGCGGGAAGTCGCCGCAGCCGATCTATGCAGAGCTCGGCGCGGCGTTCCCCGTGATCCCGTGGGACAAGGTGAACGTCTTCTTCGGCGACGAGCGCGCGGTGCCGCCCACCGATCCGATGAGCAATTACGGGATGGCGCGGGCGTCGCTGCTCGACCGCGTGCCGGTGCCCAACGGCAACGTGCACCGCATGGAAGGCGAGCGCGCCGACCTGGACGCCGCCGCGCGCGACTACGAGCGGCTCCTCCCGCCGGCGTTCGACGTCTTGCTGTTAGGCATCGGCCCGGACGGACACACGGCCTCGCTCTTTCCCGGCGCGCCGACCCTGGACGAACGCACGCGGCGCCTCGTGCCGTCCGACAGTCCGTTCCCGCCGCCGCGACGCCTGACGATCACGCCGCCCGTGATCGCCGCCGCGCGCCGCACCGCGGTGATCGTTGCCGACCGGGAGAAGGCCGGCATCGTGCAGCGCGCGCTCGAGGGACCGCGCGATCCGCACCAACTGCCGGTGCAGTTGGCGCTTTGCGATGTGTGGATTCTCGACCGCGAAGCGGCGTCCAAGCTGACGCCTGCGCCGGCATGAGAGTGCTCGCCGGCGACATCGGCGGCACGCACGCGCGGTTGGCGGTGGTGGACATCGACGATCGGCGGGTGCAGCTCGTGCGGGAGGCGCGATTCCCGAGCGCGGACTATCCGTCGCTCGCGCCCATCGTGCAGGAGTTTCTTCGGCCGGGGAGCGAGTTGCCGCTGCGCGCGGCGTTCGGCGTCGCCGGTCCGGTGACCGACGGCCGCACGGCCACGCCTAACTTGCCGTGGACGCTCGACGAACGAAGCCTCGCGAAAGAGATCGGTATCCCGCACGCGCGTCTCCTCAACGACCTCGACGCCATCGCCCGCGGC